>NZ_LIYL01000040.1:0-5783 GCF_001278875.1 Lysinibacillus sp. FJAT-14222
GAACCTCAATAATACACGATTTCGCGTACGATGTTTTTATTTTTCTAAAGTGTTCAACTTGATTCTACTATTCGCCTACGATAAACATGTGGAGAGTATCCTGTATATTTCTTAAATTTTTCAATATAGTAACTTACTGTACTAAAACCTGTAGTTGTAGCAATTGTAGTGATGGATTGCTCACTATCACGTAATAGCACCATACTTTTGCGAAGACGATAGTGTAGTAAATATGTGAATGGTGTCATGCCGACCATTTTTTTGAAAAAGCGACTACATTCTGCCCGACTTAAAAAAACATGTGCAGCTAAATTTTCTAAAGATATCTTCTCCTGATAATGAGTATGTAAATAATCGAGCATTTCCTTTGCTCGTTCATGCTGGACAATAATTGCTGGATCTAGTATTTCTTCTATTAGCATTGATTGTGACAAAATCGTTTCCCAAATGACTAATAGCTCTCTCCAAACCTTTAGCTCATAAAAAACGGCTTGCTCTTGCAGTAATTTCGCTACAATTTCTACTTTTTGCGCCAATTCGCCGGAAAGCTTTACATAGGGCAGTCTATTGCTCGTTATATACGGTAGTACATATTTAGTTGCAAAAATACTGTCCTTGTGTCCGCCTAAAAGCAATGGGTCCACGTTAACACAGAAGATTGTAGCCCATTCTATTTGAAAAGGCTTTGCTTCATGTAAACTTGATGCATTGACAAATAACCCCTCTCCCTCCTCAAGGACAAAGACATCCGCTCCTACTCGGTATTCTACACGGCCACTTTTTACATAGACAAATTGAATTTCCTTATGCCAATGTAACGGTAAAAAATCCAGACTATCTAATCGCAAAACAGTCTCATATAGTGCAACTGGAAATTCCTTCGTCCCATGTAACGTTAGTTCTTGTAAATCCTTTGCAATTTTAATATGTGTTAACGTCACTTCTTAGCTCACCTCAATATATTGATATTTTCAACCCTTTAAATCGATATTTTTTTCGTCATACATTCTTTATAATTTCTTTATATTGATAGTTTAGGAGATGTTTAAAGATGAATCAATCTATACAAAAAAATCGTACTCTTGGTTTTATTCTTGTCATTTTAGGGGCAAGTTTTTGGGGGATTGGTGGAACCGTCGCACAAAAGCTTTTTCAGCAGGAAAATATAGAGGTTGGCTGGCTCGTTTCTAGTCGTCTTCTTTTAGCCGGTCTATTACTCATTATGGCCTATAAAATTACACATCGTAAAAAGTCTATTTTTGTGATGTGGCGGACGAAGCAAAATGCTTTTAGACAAATTTTATTTAGTTTACTCGGGATGCTGGCGGTTCAATATACTTATATGATGTCAATTGCTATAGGTAACTCGGCTGTTGCTACTTTATTGCAATATTTAGCACCACTTTTTATTATGGCCTATTATTTAATAACGAAGCACAGTCAACTGACAAGGCAGGATGGAATCGCTGTAACTTTGACGCTTATTGGTACTTTTTTATTACTTACTAACGGTTCATTGTCTACACTTTCTGTTCCAGCAATGGCCGTGTTTTGGGGGATTTTATCTGGTCTTTCGGCTGCTTTTTATACGTTATATGCTGTCTCACTCTTACAGCAGTTTCACTCATTGTTAGTTGTAGGCTGGTCAATGCTTATTGGCGGGATTGTAATGAGCCTTTTCCATCAGCCATGGCAAATTGACATGGCAAACTGGGCATTGTCGACAATCGCTTATTTTCTTTTTATCGTTATTTTTGGGACAATGCTAGCATTTTGGTTTTATATTGCTAGTTTGCATTATTTATCGCCAAAAGAAACTAGTTTACTTGGTAGCTTGGAGCCTCTAACGGCCGTTATGACAAGTGTCTTTTGGCTTAAAATTCCCTTTGGTAGCTTTCAGTTTATTGGGACAATGCTTATTCTCTGTATGATTTTATATCTCACGGTTTTTCAGAAAAAGCGCTCTTAGGAAGGTTTAACTAAATTTAGATAAATTTAAAAATATTAGTCACAAATACCTATTAAAAATTAAATAAATCATGAATCTATACATAAAATTTACATATTTTATATATCTTTTTTCCTTATCTGTCCAGTATACTGAAAATATCTTTAATCATAAAAAGGGGGTATTTTTATGGATAGAAAAGTTATTTTTTTCGAGGTTCGTGGTGGCACAGATAAGGGACCAGGTGGTTATCGAAAAGATACAATGCCAATGGTGAATGCGCTAATTCACCATGGACAGGATGCAGAAGTCATTTTCTTTGATGTAACAAAAAAAGAGGAAATTTTTAATTACGTCAAAGAGCATGGTATTGCCTATGTATCACGTATTAATCCAGGAAACTTACAGCATGAGAAAGAGTATTTTGATATGTTACGTGAGCTATGTAATGCGGGTATCATCGGTATGCCTCATCCTGATGCTATGATTGGCTATGGCTCTAAAGATGTATTATCAAAGTTGTCCTCTACGAATTTAGTGCCTGATGATACATTTGCTTATTATACAATTGAGGCATTTAAAGCCCAATTCCCTACCTCTCTTACTAATACCGAACGCGTCCTAAAGCAAAATCGTGGTTCGACGGGCGAAGGTATATGGCGAGTTAAATTGGTTGAACCCCTCGCTGAAGGAATAACAGAAGTACCACTTGATGCGGAGATTAAATGTACAGAAGCCAAAGATAATCACGTAGAATATTGGAAACTTGGCGACTTCATAAAGTTTTGTGAACAGTATATTACAGGTCCAAATGGCATGCTAATTGATATGCGCTTCCTTCCACGTATTACTGAAGGTGAAATCCGCTTATTTATGCTACGTGATAAACCCATTCACGTAGTACATAAAAAACCAGCAAATTCCGAGGACGCTTTTAGTGCAACACTGTTCTCAGGCGCGCAATATCGCTATGATGCACCAGAAGACTGGCAAGAGCTTGTACAAAACTTTTTAATCCAACTACCTCTCGTAACTAGTTTACTGGGCAATTATGATTTACCACTCATTTGGACAGCCGATTTCATGTTAGATACGAACGAAGCTGGCGAAGATTGCTATATTTTAGGGGAAATGAATTGTTCATGTGTAGGCTTCACTTCTGAGCTCTCTTTAGCACATCAAGTAGCAGAAGAAATTTTAACTTGTATCCATGAAAATGCCGAGATTTCGGCATAAAATGAGACTTTAATCTTTTACTGATATGTAATATAGGATAATAAAAAAAGTGCGATCTTTCGGGAACGCACTTTTCATATATAAATCTTAATAGCATGTATGAATTCATAAATAAAATATCCGGCAAAGCAAATTAGTAATACACCCGCTACCATTGTAAGCGACTTGATGACCTTACGACTCATCGCTTTACGGGTAACTGAAACAATGGTCATCAACCCAATATCATGCAACAATATGCCACTCAGAACCCCTGCAGCGATCACTATAAAGTTTGCTGACTCCCCCTGCCCATATGATTTGGCTAGTACAACTCCAAAAACATTTACCCAAAATACTAGATTTCCAGGTGAAATTGCAACTAGTAAACCATTACGATATGAAGTAAAAAATGATTTTGTCACTTTCTCTCCTACAAGCGTAATATCATGATCAGCATTTTTGATAGAATCTAGTCCTAAAAGGAATAAAAATCCAGCCCCTATAATCCACATAGGGATTTGAATGATCGGCATTGCTAAAATGGAAGCTAGGCCCATATACAACGCAAAAACCAATACAATATCTATTGTCATACCACCAAGTCCAACAGCCCAACCATGCATAAACCCATTTTTTAGTCCTTGCTTTGTCATTTCTACTGTAATAGCCCCAACAGGCATGGCAATTGCAAGACCAACCAATACATACGCTACATATAAACTCAAATAAACACTTCTTTCATGCAATAAGATACGTTTCATACGTCCGTTTATAGTTGCATTATAGCATAAAAATACATAAATAGAACATTATACTAATATTTATTCACTTTTTCACGCTATTACTTTATTAAATTATTTGTATGATTTTATGGGGAAACCTATTCCTATTGCTATTCATTTTTTTCTTATCAGAGCTTTTTGATCTACTTAAAAGATTCCAAGTGAATATTTTTCTTTTTCACTAACAGCCTTTATATAAAGATGTTTCTTCAGTAATTTTTGGAAGTAAAAGTGCTGTTGATATCATCAAAAGAATATGGGAATGGGCGAAGTACGGGTCAAATATGGTAGAAGTTATTATGGATGAAGGATCAATAAATGATTACAAGTAGACTGGAATTATATAAAGTTTGAAAATAAAATAGCTAGACAGATAGACCTTTGCCCGTTTGCGTAATAAAGGAAGAGTCGCCCACAGATGATAAGGGTCGACTCACTATTGCCGAGATCCAAAAATAAAAGCCAAGGTTATGACTTATCGTAACATACGAACCCCCTGCCTCATCTCGCAACATTTTCATTGGGAAAAATGATCCAGTAGCCAGTAACAACATAAATAAATGACTAATACTAGTTTTTTTCCCTCTAAACGTTTGAATCGAAATGTAAATGAAAAACAGGTTTGCATACCAACCAACATAAGCCGTCGACGATAACTCTAGAACGAAACCTAGCCAACCCATTAACAATATAATGAGTCCTCCCATTTCACCCCAGTCTGGGCTTGAAATAACAGGTAACTTTAACGAAATACAATACAAAGCCCAAATTACACTATTAGAGCAATCGTATTAAGTTTTTTGAAATTTTTTTCATAATTTTGTTCCTTCTTAGTATTATTCGTTCTAGAAATATAATCGTTCCATATCATTTTCTGAAATTATTTATATCCGAAATATTATATTACTATTTTAAATTATAGTCATCCCAAAAAATCAACACTTTTAATATTTTCTAATCATTTAAATCAAATATCATTTAGAGTTTCTATAAAAGCAACAAAGTTTACGAAAACAGCCTTAGTTTAAAAGAACATTTCTTGCTTGAAGGCGGGTATTAATATATTAAAATCTGATTTAATGTAAGATCGGCTAATCACCCTCGAATGTCTAGAAATCCTTTCTTTATTTTGGACAAGAACCTCCCGGCACTTCTTATTTATTCAATTTTAAATTGTTTTTTATGTTTTAGCCTACACCACTCTTTTTACTCTTGTACGTCTTTATTTTCTATCTTATCATCTGGAAATAAATAAAAAACTAAGGCAATGAAAATTGAAAAACTGTTAAACATGAAGAATGTATTAACATTAAAATATTGGTTGTTAACATGAATATCTAATACTGTTGTGATGTTTTGTACATATTGATCATCTACTTTCCCGTTCTTTTCAATTAATGCATCTTTTATAACTTCTCGATAATTTGCTAGAGAGATTCTTTGATAAATAAAAGCCATAATCAAGTGAACAAAGGTCAAAATTATTCCAACAATGCAAAAGCGTTTACTTATTGAATGAACTTGAAGAATTCTTACCCATAATATAACCATTAGAATGAATATTGGGAGTAATATTGCAACTACTATCAATGCTGGATTCCCGTTGCCTGAAATAGTGACTGGGCTCACAGTCATTCGGTTACTCACATAAAACATTAATAGTACTACTAAACTAGTTATAAAAAGTGTAATCTTTGCAACTTTCAAATTAACATCCCCTTTCAAATAATTTTTTATAAAAGTATATAATTAAAATAAAGGCGAATAGTAGAATCAAGTTGAACACTTTAGAAAAATAAAAACATCGTACGCGAAATCGTGTATTATTGAGGTTC
>NZ_LIYL01000048.1:0-182501 GCF_001278875.1 Lysinibacillus sp. FJAT-14222
TCTATTTAAAATCAAAAAGTGATGATCTATAAGAAAAGGTTGGATTGTCATTTACACAAAAATATTGACAGTCCCGAGACTCCCTTGCCTGGTTATCATTAAATAGTATGAAATTTACTTAAAAACACACGAATTCTCACTTTATAAAGTGCTTTTCTGTGTGTTTTTTTAGCTTTCATTCAAAGTGTAATTAAACAAGAGTTTTTTTAGAAATATATGTGTATTGAGCGCTACTTGTACTAAAATAGAGATATTGTAGTAAAAGGGAGTGTTTCTTTTGTTTAAAACGATGAAAGAATGTACAGATTTTATTTTTACGTTAAAGGCAGTTGATCATAAACGTGCACCGCTCGTATTGATGCGAGAGGTACTAGCACTTCTAGATAACCCACAGGACAGGCTACGCGCTATTCATTTAGCAGGCTCAAATGGAAAGGGTTCAACAGTGAATGCGCTAAGAGAAATGTTACAACATGCTGGCTACAAAGTTGGCGCTTTTACTTCACCTCATTTAGAGCGTGTTAATGAACGAATGACTATTAATGGAGCTCAAATTTCTGATGCACAATTTTTACGTTATATGAACAAAGTTGCTGAGATTATTGAGACACATTATGAAGGTGATTTTCCAAGCTTTTTTGAAGTCGTCACACTTATTATGTTCCAATATTTGGCGGATGAAGAAGTGGATATTGCGCTGATTGAAACAGGACTTGGTGGACGTTTAGACGCTACGAATGTTATGACGCCACTTATTTCAATTATTACAACGATTTCACTAGAACATACAGCGTTTTTAGGAGACACTTTAGCAAAGGTAGCATTTGAGAAGGCGGGAATTATTAAGGAAAATGTACCCGTTGTAGTAGGTGTTAAAAGTGAAGAGGCACTCACGGTTATCCAGGAGGTAGCAAATGAACGCCATGCTCCCTGCTTTGTTTTAGGGAAGGATTTTACGGTTGAAAACATTATACAAGGTACTAATATACAGCACTTTAATTACCAAAAAGCAAATATGGAGATGGTAACTGTCCCATTAAAAATGGCTGGGCCACATCAAATAAATAATGCAAGTCTAGCGATTACGGCTATCCAAACATTAAGAGAGAATGGAACAATTAACATTTCAGATGAGTCAATTCGTCAAGCACTGGCAAATGCTCAGTGGGCAGGCCGTTTTGAGCAATTACCTAACAATATAGTATTAGATGGAGCGCATAATTCTGAAGGAGCTGCTGCACTTGTTCAAACACTTAAAACGGTATATCCGCACCAAAACTATCGATTTATATATGCCGCATTATCAGATAAAGATCATGCGAATAGTATTGCTTTAATGGATAGTATTGCTACATCAATAGCATTTACACAAATTGAGCTACCGAATGCTATGCCTGCTGACAAATTAGCTGCATTATCTACAAATACGAATAAAGCGTATAATGCGAATTGGCGTGAAATGGTTCAATCAATGCTACATCAAAGGAATGATGGGGATATTATAGTCATTACAGGCTCGTTGTATTTTATAGCTGAAATACGACAATGGCTACAGGGGGAACAACGATGATCCCAAATTTTAATAGCTATAAGGAAAAGTGGAATGTTCAGAGCGATGATGTTATTAAACCTGGCCTAACTGCGATTGAAGAAGCATTGGCACGAGTAGGTAACCCAGAGAATAAATTGCAAGTCGTGCATTTAGCAGGGACGAACGGTAAAGGCTCGACACTTACATTTCTAGAATCTATCGCCAAAGAACATGGCTTACGTGTTGGTAAATTTATGTCTCCTTGTATTTTGGACGTGCATGACCAAATTCAAGTAGAGGGTCAAGCTATTACAGAAGCGGAAATGAATCAAGTATTCCAACAAATACTTGCAGCTGGACTTAGTGGGAAACTAACAGATTTTGAACTATTAACTGTTGCAGCATTTTTACATTTTGTTGCTAGTAATGTAGATATTGCCCTTATTGAAGCAGGTATGGGGGGCTTACTTGATAGTACGAATGTAGTTACACCAATTGTATCAATCATACCGAGTATCGCATTAGAGCATACGAATTTTTTAGGAGGTACGATTGAAAGTATTGCCCACCATAAAGCCGGAATTATGAAGCCATATCGTCCAGTTATTATCGGTGATCTACCGTTAGAGGCAAAGAATATAGTCTATCAGGAAGCCTCAAAAAAACATTCAGCCGTTCTTGAGCTAAATCATCAATTTTATGTGGAGCAAGAGAATGATGGAGAGAGCTATGAGTATAATGACAATGGCTTCCGTATTACAAAGCTCACACGCACAATGAAGGGCGCACATCAGGCGGATAATATGGCGCTTGCTATTACAGCCTTTTTGGAAGTGGCGACCACGATAGAGTTACAAGTAAGTAAAGAGGCTATTCAAAAAGCTGTGAAAAACGCAACCATTTTAGGACGCTTTGAAGAAATTTTGCCTTTTATTATTTTAGATGGTGCTCATAATCCAGCGAGTGCTGAGAAATTAATAGAAACGATAAAGCATGAGTTCCCAGGAGAGCAGATTACTTTTGTAATTGGCATTCTTGCTGACAAGGCTGTCAAAGAGATTTTGCATCAATTTGAGCAGATAAGTGATTGTTTTTGTTTTGTTGATTTCAATAATCCTCGTGCGATGGCCGCTCAAAAAATGCTGGAGCTGTCTAACGCCTCTCGTAAAGCAGTTTTAGAAGATTATGTGCAATTTTTACAACAACAGTCAGAAAGTAAATCGAGGACTATTGTATCGGGATCGTTGTATTTATTAACGGAAGTACGTAGTAGATTCAAAAATAGTTAACATATAGTCGAGAAGGTAATATATTTACAGTAAAATCAGGTACTCATTATAAAAATGAGTCCTGATTTTTTTATGCCCTTTCTGTCGGCTTATGTGCAGCATCCTCAGTAATTGCAAGATATGCTCGTTTGGCAGCTTCCCTTCAACAGCAAGAAATTTCTAATTTGAGGTGAAATAAACCCTAATATGAATAAATCCATCTTTTACTATATATAAATTAAATTTTCGGTATTAAATTAGGATGGATAAAAAATGGTTAATCAACACACCTGTAATATTATTTCTATTTCCATTCTATTAACTCCTTTTCTCATTCAGCAAAATTGTTCTTTGATAGAGGTATAAAAGAGTAGAGTAATGAATGCACCTCTTTTTTGTTTAAAGTAAATCTTTCGTTACAAAAATATTTTATGTTGAAGTAAAACTTTGAAAAGAACTATTAAATCAAAATGTAGTAAATTCGCATTTACACAACCTTTTATACATATACTTATATCAAATTGTAGCAATCTCGTCTTTTTAAAATTTACTTTGATACGTTGGAGAATGAGGTGGACGAATGAAAATTGTTAGTCAGATGATGAAAAAACAAATATTTCGAGCGATGTTTATTGGGGGAATAGTTGGACTTTTTGGTGTAGCCATTTTTTTAGGTATTCTTCAAGCAAGCACTCAATTTTCTTTGAAAAATGATAGTAGCGGGGTAGCCAATAATAGTAGTAATAATAATACGGACACGGAAACAATTCCGACAGCGGGGGGAGCAACGAACGGGTCCATGTTTTTTGCAAGCCAAGCAGGGGTCTATTCAAATTATGAAAGTGCAAGCTCGTTTGTATCTGAACACCCTTCATTAAAAGAAAGTGCCATTGTCGAGGTTGATGGGAAATTTTATGTTTGGACAAGTATGGTAACAGAAGAAAGTCAGCTTGTCTTTTTAAAGGATCCTGCAACATTTAAAAAAGCATTTAGTTTGAGTGGTGACAGTTGTAAGGAGGCAACGATTGTAGAGCTTCCATCTGTGCTAGCTGACAAAAAAGCAACAAAATTAAATTTTAAGGATGATTCGAAAGATTCTACGCTGCCTGCTGATTGGCAATCTATTGGAACGGCAGCCTCTTCTATTTCAAACGATATCAACATCATTCGCTTACATGTTTTTGCCCATTACAAATCGAAAAATGCTTGTCTTCAAGTGAAATTTTAAACATAAAAGATAGTGAAATAAGCATTATCTTGATTTTTAGAAAATTTTCAAATCCCAAATTCTCCGTTATGATAACTAATAAGGAGGAATGGTCAGATAATGTTTAAAACAAATTACAAGCTAGTGCTTGCTTCTGCTTCACCACGGCGAAAGGAATTGCTTGCTATGCTATCACTTCCATTCGACATAACAACTAGTGAAGTAGAAGAGACAAGCGTCCAGGCAACTACAATGCAAGATTATGTAAAAGGTGTAGCTCTATTAAAAACACGTGATGTGGCAAAAAAAGCTCCAAATGCAACGATTATTGGAGCGGATACTATTGTTGTTTATGATGATGAATTACTTCATAAACCAAAAAATCGTGAGGAGGCAATTTCTCACTTATTACGCTTATCAGGCAAGCATCATGCGGTCATGACAGCTGTAGCCATTATTGAGCCTGACGGTAATGAAACTACATTTGTCGAAGAGACAACTGTTGTCTTTCATCATTTATCACGGGAGCTTATCGAAGCATATGTAGATTCGGGAGATCCATTTGATAAAGCAGGTGGTTATGGCATTCAAACGGCTGGAACCCTTTTAGTGAAACGAATTGAAGGAGACTATAACAATGTTGTCGGCTTACCACTTGCAGCGTTGTTTACGCAATTGGTAGCACTCAATATTATCCAATTTGCGAAGGAGTGAGGCTTTTTTGCTGAATGATGTTTTACCAAGAACGATGATACGAGACGTTAATATAGAGGATCGACCTCGTGAAAGACTACTGCGACAAGGAGCTATGAGTTTATCGAATCAGGAGCTACTGGCTATTTTACTAAGGACAGGCACTAAGGAAGAGTCTGTTCTTGTACTTGCAAATCGCGTACTAAGTGTTTTTGAACGTTTACATCATTTGAAACATGCAACAATTGAAGAAATGGTTGCTATTAGAGGGATTGGAGAGGTTAAAGCCATTCAAATATTAGCTGCAATTGAACTCGGTAGACGTCTCGCACAGAAACAAAGCGATGAAAAATATACGATTCGTTCACCGCAAGATGCCGCTGCCTATTTAATGCCTGATATGACCTCACTGAGCCAGGAACATTTCGTAGTTCTTTTTTTAAACGTTAAAAATCAAATTATTCATAGGCAGACGATTTTTATAGGCAGTCTAAATGCTTCGATTGTTCATCTATAAAATAAAAAAGAAGAAAAGCCAGTGGTTTCAGGCGTTAGATATGCGTTGTGATTTCATTTAGTGACCAAAAAGTGACCAATGTTATAAAATATTATCAAATTTTGAAACTTCTTTTAATTTATCTTCATTGGTTAAGTGACTGTAAGTTTGAATTGTTTGACGAATGTCCGAGTGACCAAGCTGCTCTTGAATCACCTTAAAGTTCGAGTTTTTAGCAACCATAAAACTAGCAAATGAATGTCTTAGTCCATGAAAATTGATGTAAGTAAAATTATTACGTTCTAACAACTTCCTCCATTCGTTTGTAATGCTATTTAAATGATTTGGATAACCATAAGGATTTGTATATATTAAATCAATAGGTTCACCATTCTCATCTAGAGCCGGTTCCCATGCATTACCACATCGTTCTTTTAAGTGTCTGTGTTCTTCAGCAAATTCTTTGATTTCGTCCATAAATTTAGATGGAACCATAACTGTTCTAGCTTGTCCGTTTTTGGGAGGTCCTAATAGAAACTTTTTATCTTCTTGGTCGTAATGCAATTGAGCATCAATTAAAATCGTATTATTTTTAAAGTCTATACAATGGTGGCGTATTCCTAAGATTTCAGAACGTCTTAGTCCGAGTACAGCCGCCATTTTAATTGCTATTTTTTGTTTCAACTTTACTTTATCTAATATTTTGAATAAGTTGATTAGTTCTTCTTCTGTATAGTAATATTTTTCACGATTTCGTTTAGCGTCATTAGGCTCTTTAATAGCAGCCATCGGATCATCATCTTTGTGTATCATTTTCCAGGCGACGGCTTTAGTAAAAATGCTTTTTAGTATGAGATATTTCCCCTTAAAATTTTTTCTACCTTCAGCTTTCTCATGAGCAAAAAATTCCTCGATATGAATAGTTTTAATCTTATTTAATTTCATATTTTTAAAATAAGGAATGATGAAATTGTTTACGGTATTACTATAAGTTTGATATGTGCGTATACGTAAATTTTTCTTCACATGTAATTCCATCCATTTATCTGTAATAAATGCCTCAAATGTAATGTTATCTAAACTAACGTTTTTATTTGATGTTGCTACCTCTAATTCATATTCTTTAATCGCTTTTTTGATTGCGCGATCGGACAAGCTTTTCATGCGAACAGTTTTCGTATATCGAATTCGCTTGCCTCTTTCATCGTATCCTTCTTCTACAGTGACTTTTATACGATCTTCTCCTTTTTTTGTAGGTTCCAAAATCTCGTAGCTAGCCATGTGCATTCCTCCTTAAATTGTAAGAAAGAGTAGCCAAAAAGCTACTCTTTTTTTGTTTTAGAAAACGTTTGGCCAAACGTCTAAATCCTATTGATTTTACTTTTCTTTCTTAACTTGTTTCGCGCCTTTGTGAAGCTAATAGTGTTCTTGCTTTTTTCTCAGCTTCCAACTCTTTGCGATAACTTTCTACTTCCGCATCGATCTCATCCTCAATGGTAGTAGCAGCTGTTTCAGTGTGCTTACTGTATATCTTTCCAAACAGCCCTATAAGTTCATTACGTGTGGTAGTAGGTAACTCCATATAGCCACTCATAATATCAATCTCTAATTCCGAAAGATTGAATTTTTTTGCCTTTTCATCTAATGAGAAAGTTTCATCCTTTACAAACATCTCACCTTCACCAGTGCGTAGCCAGTGCTCGTTAATGTTGAAAGCGGATGTAATAAGCTTTATATGTTGTTCGGTAACGTTTCGAACACCTTTTTCAACATTAGAAATACTGGATTTTGTAAGTCCAATTGAATCTCCGAATTCTTCCTGACTTAATTTGAGAATTTTGCGTAATTCCTTAATACGGTCTTTTTGTTCATTCATATCATCACCTCCTTGCAGTGAATATAACACAAAAAGTTCTGTATGAAAACTTTTTATTTCGAAACCGTTGACAAAGTTTTCAATGAATACTATTATGTATTCATACAGAACTTTTGTATTTCAATTAAAAAGTAATCTCATTTGAAAGTGGTGAGTCGAGTGGATGTAATATATGACATCAAAGATGAAACGGTTTTTGACGATTTAGCAACTAAATTGAAAGATATGACTGAGCAAGAGCAACAGGCTTTCATGATGTTGCTTCAGGGGTATCAAGCGGGTATCCGAGTTGGTTTGAGTATTGCGAAAGGGCAAGAGGAAGAACCAGCATAATTTATTGGAAAGAGGGATCTTAATGAGAAGAGTAAGGACAATAGATAAATTATTAGAATATCTAGATTCTGTTGAATGTCCGATTGGAAAATCTACTATCAGTAAATTAATTAAAGAAGAAAAGATTCCGCATATCAGAATTGCCGATAGAATTTTAATTTTTGATTTAGATGATATTGACGAATGGTTAGGAGGAACAATGCAAGAATACAAAGCAAATTGAATCATCAACATGCAGTAAGTTAGACGTTTGCGAGGTACAAAGCTCGCTCACGTCAAGCAGTTTGTAAAAGGTTGGTTAACCTTATCCTCTAAAGATTAACATTTACAAGCTGCTTGATGTGAAGGTCATCTTCATACATAACTAATCAAAGTGCTGTGATACCGAGCCAATGACGGTATAGTCGTAACTTATAGCTTATATGACGGTAGCAACGTCAAATAAAATTTTTAGGAAGGTGAGAAATATGCCGCGAGAACCAGTGAAAGAGTATTTGCTTAAAAAGTATCCGCTAAATGTAAACAACATAGAAGAAGCTTACAATAGCAATTTATTTTGGGAGAACTGTGATTTTGAAAAAGCACAGGAAATTTCAAACAAAATAATTGAGCTTTTAAAAGCAGAAGACATGACGTACACAGATGCATACGCCATGTTAGGTTATATTCGATTAGACCTTGAATATCGAGCTAATCGATTACGTCTGTAACATCGATAAACGACACAACATTGATTTGTTGATTTTCTAGGTTAATGAATGGAAGTTTTAATTTACCATCTAGCGTTCGAGCGTTTAGCAGATATGGGTAGATAGGGGATTCATCAACTTTAATGTCTGCTAAATCTACTAATTCAAAGATGGTTTTAAATAGTAAATCGAGGGTTGAAATTTTTTTGAATGGATTTGTATAAAACGTACCCTTATTGGTTTGAGCGTTATACGTTTCTATGATTTTTTTGAAGATGATAGTAGCATTTATTCCATCTGAATAAAAGCGAGTATAGTCAACGTCTCCATCACCCTCAATAAAAAACTGTATTGGATAGTTATCTTTGAAATTTACGAAATCTCCATACCAATAAGAACCGTTTAATTCGATAACGAGTTTTAATTTCCGATTATAAAAACTAAAAAAATCTGAATTACTTAATCTTTTTAATAAGAAATCAGCAGCTTGTAATTGTTGAATTGTATACATTCGAATCACCTCCTTTAGGTGATTATAGCAAATTTTAGTAGATTTTTGGGAGGAAAGGGAGGAATGAGGATTTGATTGAACAGCTACAGCAAGCATATGAACAAGGTCTGAAAAATCTAGTGTTCGTGAATTTTTCAAGTAAATCTGTTATTGGAGGTGATGGGATGAAAGAAAAGGATTTATCAGAATTGGAACTGTCAAAAGAAATAGCATGTTGCGAGGATATAACAACAGCAATTAATTGGTATTTACGTGATGGTGATTATGATTCGGTGAGGGCTTGTATAGCAGCCTTAGAAAAAAGTGTTTCTAAAATCGAGCACTTAGAAAATCAGATAAAAGCAAAACGCCGTAACAATTTATATGAGATGGCTAGTCAATTATGCAAACAAGGTAAATCAGCGAAAGTAGTGAAATTTAATGCAAATTCAAGTTTATGACATAAAAAAACTGCTTAATCGTTGTAGCGATTAAACAGCACGGTCTAAAACGTCAGATTTAGATTAATCCGATTATAACAAGAAGCGGATATAGTGTCTAGCAATTCAAAGATGGACAAGCCATCAAAATCAATAAGGGGGTATATTACGTTGAAAAGACCACGCAATTTAACAAGACAGGAAAAAGAATATATAGCTAGTTTCCGATTAAATCCTTTTAACTGGCTTATAAGTAAAAAGTTAACGGATAGTTGGTTAATTGTGCATCGTGAAACTGGACGACCACGTACGATTCCAGCGCCATAAAAAACAAAAAAGCCTTTGTGAGCAATCGCAAGGGCTTTGATTTTAGAAAATAAAAAAAGCCGTATAAACTCTGGACAGTTAACACGGCTCGTTTGACTATTGCTAGTATAGCAACCTTCATGGCAAACAGTCAATTAGCGTCCTTGTAATGGATATTAGATTTACGACCATAATCCACAAGGATACTAGAT
Organism: Lysinibacillus sp. FJAT-14222; assembly: GCF_001278875.1. Classification (NCBI taxonomy): domain Bacteria; kingdom Bacillati; phylum Bacillota; class Bacilli; order Caryophanales; family Bacillaceae; genus Lysinibacillus; species Lysinibacillus sp. FJAT-14222. The sequence continues at coordinate 9,542 of NZ_LIYL01000048.1, forward strand.
TATTAACACATTGGGAGAGAGTAGCCATGAAGGATAAACAGCGTAAGGTTAGACACGTTTTAGCGTCATATGAAGAAACATTTGGTGAGTCAGAATTAATGAAAATGCATGAAGATAGCTTACTGGATAGAGCTATTGCGGGGTATCGTGTGAAAAGTATTTGGAGCGGACCTGTTCTAGAGGTAGAAGCTTACCCGTATTGGACAGTACCGCAAGGGAAACGTGTAAAGAGGGATAAAAACAGCAGCAAGGCACAAACAAAGCTGAATGAAAAAAATAGACAAAAACATGTAGCGAGATTGATAAATGTGAACTTTAGAAACCATCACGATTTATACATGACACATACGTATGATGACCACAATGTGCCAGAAGACCATGCGCAAGCTAAAAAGGATATGCAGAACTACGTCAGACGTTTGAAGAATTGGCTAAAGAAACAAGAGAAATATGCTGATTTCGAGTTGAAATATATTTATACAACAGAACATACGCGTAACGGTGAGAAGGTGCGTGCACATCATCATATGGTGACTAACTTTCCTGATAGAGAAGCGGCTGAATTGCTGTGGAATAAAGGGAGGGCGGGTTCGGAACGTTTAGATTCAAGAGGTGAGAGTTTCAGGCCGTTAGGTAATTACTTGGTTAAAGAGAGAGGACCAAAAACGATGAAGAGCTATACACCTAGTCGTAATCTCAAAAAACCTAAAGTAACCGTGTCGGACACGAAGTTGACGCGTAGACGTGCTACTAAAATCGCAACGGAAGAAATTAATGCGCAAGAGATCTTTGAAAAAATGTATAAAAACTATCAGTTCAAACAAATGAATGTGTCATTTTCGGATTACGTAAGTGGCGCGTATATTCAGGTGGAAATGATGCAGATAGATACAATGGAAACATTAGTAGAAAAGAAAAGGAGATTGGATATATGAAAACTATCAGCATAATCAACCTAAAAGGCGGGGTGGCTAAAACCATATCTGCTATCAATATTGCCTACACATTAGTAAAAGTGCATGGAAAAAGGGTACTGCTCATTGATAACGATAAACAGGGGAATACCTCTAAATTTTTCGGTTTGCATAGCTATGAGGATAAAAGTTTAGCAGATCTGCTGACAGATAGAGATTGCAGCATAGAGAGTGTTATTAAACCTACAGCATACGAAGGGTTAAACATTATTCCTGCAAATATGAATCTGTTACGTGCTAATAAAGAGATATTACTAGACGTTTCGCGCCCGCAGCAAACACGACTACGGAAAGCATTATCACAGATAACTAATGAATACGATTATTGCATTATCGATAATGCGCCAGACATTAACATGACGGTTATTAATGCTCTTGTTGCTTCTGACGATGTATTGGTGCCAATTAAGGTGGATAAGTTTGCATTTGATGGTTTAGAGCTACTGGTGGAGCAAATAGCAGATGTTAAAGAATTTAATGACAACATCATATTCAAAGGATGCTTCATTACGATGTTCCAAAAAAATGGTGTAAATGTACAAGGATGCGAATATTTGTTTTCATCCACAAGTTATCCACTTTTCCACACTGTAGTAAGAAAAACAGTGAAAGTTGATGAAACGACATTCGTCGGCAAACCGCTATTAGATTACAAGAAGTCAACTGCTGGACAAGACTATGAAAAATTGGTCGAAGAATACCTACAAATGTGTTAGTTTCGGACACAAAAAAGGGGGTACGGACACATGAAATTCAATCTAAATCAGCTGATGAATGATAAATCTAAAGAAGCGGTAGAAAAGGAAGGGCTTGCTTTCAAAATAGAACACATTCCGATTGAGCGGTTACGACCGTCAGAAAAGAATAAATACACTGTTGAAGATGTAGCGGAGCTAAAATCCAGTATTGAATTAATGGGGCTTCAACAAAACTTATTAGTTCGTGAGCAAGAAAACGGTTTTGAGGTTATAAGTGGACATAGACGATTGAAAGCCATGCAAGAACTGTTTGTGGAGGGAAATGAGCAGTTTAAAAAGATACCATGCAAGGTTATGAAGTCGGTAGACGACATTCAAGCTGAATTGCAACTTATCCTAGCAAACTCGACAGCTAGGGAGTTAACAGATGCTGAAAAAACGTATCAAGCGGCTCGACTACAGGAGCTACTAACGGATTTAAAGAAAAGTGGGTTTCCTATATCAGGGCGAAGACGAGAAATAGTCGCGCAGCTTATGAAGGTATCACCTACACAAGTTGCACGTATGGAAAGCATAAATAAAAAGTTGATTCCTGAGTTAAAAGAGGAGTTTGACAAGGAAAACATCAATATTACAACTGCTTATGAAACGTCGAGGTTGCCGGAAGAACAGCAACAAGAAGTTGTCAGAGAATACAAGGAAGGCAATGCGCTAACGCCATCTGTTGCAAAAGAGAAGCGACAGGAAGTCATTGAATCGGAGCAAAAAGAAAAACCGATGACGCACGAATTAGACAGCTATCCAGATGAATTTGAAGCGGTAATAAAAGGCTTGAAAACATTTGTATGTGGTTTTAATAATCAGAACTTTCGAGTTGGTGACAAGTTGAAAATAAATGAATTTGACGATGACAAAATATTGCACACAGGCAGGTTTGTAGAAGTAAGAGTCATTTACTTACAAGAAGGCGGAGAAAACGGCATTCCAGAAGATTATGTCATTATGAGCATTAAAAAAATTAGATAACAATAGGCGGCTCATACATTGGGCCGCGCTTGTAGAAAGGGTTGAAAGCATTGAGGAAAACATACAGCAGAAGTCACGCAAATAGAGGCGCGAAGTTAGAAATGTTAGTAGAAATGACAAATAACCAATATCGAAATGCTTGGTTAGCGGATATTAGAAAAGTACCTACGCCAGTAAAAATTTTAAATACTGAAGGAAATAAAGTAACGGGACACCTTGATACACCGACGTGGGTTGACTATAGCGGAATTTACGAGGGTCATTCAATCATTTTTGATGCGAAAGAAACCAAAGTTAAACGATTCCCATTGAAAAATATCTCGCCGCATCAATATCAGTTGTTGAAATCATGGAATAAGCATGGAGCAATTGCATTTTTGTTAGTGGCTTTTTGGTTGGAAGGTAAAAATGAGCCGGAAATTTATGTGTTGCGTTTTGAGCAGTTAGAAGCGGCATATGAAAACCAAAATGCTGGACGGGGTTCTAAATCTATATCGCTCGATTTCTTTAGAGATAATTGTGAACCTGCGAAATCGAGAAACGGCATTCCTGTTGATTATTTAGCAGCGCTCAATTTAGACCAATCGAAAAAGTTGGTACAGAAATAAGGTGCAAGGGGCGTGTTGGGGATGTCCTTAGTTCAACAGTTAAATATCTTTGATTGTGATACTAACATTCAACAAAATGATTGGATATTTCAACGGTTAGAAGCTTTACAGATTGAGAGGACATTAAATGTAGGAGAACTGAAAATTAGCAGAACTGAAAGATTCTATGTCGTAGAAAAAGAAGCGGAATTTGAAGAGGTCTTTAGGAATATCGAACGTTGCTATGAATTTATAAACCAAAATTTATTACATTAAAAACTACTTTGTAAAGGGGTGAATTGTGATGGCGGAAAATTATTGGAGTGCTAAACATGGTGGTTATATCAAGTGTCTTGTTGAAGGGTGCAACCATGTAGGGATTATTATCACTACAGCGCACTGTCGATTAGAGCATGGAATGACACAGGAAGAAGTGCGAAAGAAATATGGTCTTCCAACGAATGTGTCGAAACTTAATCGGAAGCAGATTGAAAGTTTAAGGGAAGGAGCGGACAAATAATGACAACTGTTAAAACAATAGATTGGAGTAGATTAAACGGTAAAGTATTGAAAATTTATGTAACAGAGCCAAACGAGGCTGTAATCGGAATAGATGAAGAAACAGGGAAGTCTTATATGTTACGTCAAGAAAAGCCAGTGTTTTTTCTGCCAGGAACACTGACATTACATTCGAAAAAACGTAGCTGGTTCGGGAGGGGAATCGCTAATGATAGACATTAAAAATAAACGAATGGTTACAACACGAAAAGCTCATACGTGTTTTGGCTGTATAGAGGAAATCGAAAAAGGTGAAAGTGTGGTATATGTTGCGGCTAAAGAAGATGAACAACGCATGAATTTTCATTTGCATGAGGAATGTAACAAAACAATCGTAAAGGATTATTGGTTTTCAGGAAGCGGTCTATATTATGGCTGTATCAAAGATGCGAAGAAATCATTAGAAGACATAAACAACATTAAATTCACTCTTGATGAAGCATTGCCTTTCTCTATGATGAATCTTTGCAACCGATCGGAGGCGTAGGGTATTGAGATTTAAAAAATGGTTGTCGTTGCCGCTAGAAAGACGATTGATGGTAATTAGCAATGCGATTAATTCAATGGGAATTTTTAAACGCAATTGAAAGAAATTGTTCAGTAAAGTTATTTATCCTTTAGAGGTTTTACAAAGAATGAAATGAAAATAACAAAAACGCCCATAGAAATGTATATTAGTGCAACAGATTTATCTGGAATAGATGAATTGTATTCGAAGGTACCTGATACTCTGCTCCATCCGCGTGAAAATAAAAAGGTGCCTAAGAAAAATATAATCCATCCCATTGTAGACATTGTTTTCATTGCATAACAACTCCTGATATATAAGTTAATAACTTATATAAGGATAACATAATTAGGTAATATTTGAAAATATGGATTGATTCAATTACTGCACAATATGAGGAAAGAAATTATAAAAGGGTCACTGAGTTGGAAGTGACCCTAAGTGAGGGAGGGTGTGACGGTCAACCAACGCCACACAACCTAATAAGTGCGTGCGAAACACTCAAAATTAATTTGTGCAAATTGATGTTACCTATACATTAAAAAATTTGCAGCTTCGTCGGTTAAATTATGTATTGGCGGGATAGCGGTGTGTAATAACAACTTGGGCGATGCAATGCAACAGGTTGCTATCCCAAAACTAATGTATGTAATCGGATTTAAAAACATTACTATAAAATTTGTGTAAACGATGAAAAAAGCTATCTCCTTAAGAAGAAATGGCTAAAATGGAAATTTAAAGAATCGGAGAAAAGAGGGATACACTATATAATGCTTTCTCTATGAATATATCCAGGCTTTTGACAGGTAATTAAAAACAAATCAATGTAAAGGGTCACTTGGGATAAAAGTGACCCTAAACACCAAAATAGAAGAAAGGCTAGAAAGCTTCATACTATTAAAACTTATGATTTGGAATGAAATTAATCATTAAGTTTGTGTAACTAATTCTACAGCTTCTACTACTAATGGAGTTCCGGCTCCGATTGTACCAGCAACACCGTTAAAAGTTAACTCAGTTGCAGAAATCGTATAAGAACCACCTTCCTGTAATACGCCGTTAATATAGAAATTATAGTAACCGTTCGCTACTACTGGAAAGGCAGTCGCAGCAGTCCCACTATCATTTAGAAAGGCAGTTGCAGCGATTGTAGTACCATCAGCAACTGTTAAATCTGCTGCTAACACATCAAAAAATCTTGTGGAAGTACCATTAACGTTTACATGAATATTAATAATTGAAAGTGCCATTTTTTTCACCTCCTTTCAAGGGAAAAATATTATCTAGAAGATTTTTATTTCACATTTGTTGGAATCCCAAAGATTCTATAATGATTGGAGTTCCCGCAAAAATCGTTGTATTAAATGGGTTAAGGGTTAACGAATCTGGAGTTACTTTATATGCACCGCCCTCTTGCATCACTGCATTAATGTAAAGATTGACATAGCCATTGGGATTAAAAAGTTTGAATTCTGATACTGGATCGCCATTATCATCTGTAAATAAATTAGCTAGAAGGGTTACCCCATTTGTTAAATCAATATCTTCTGTAACAATATAGAAATATCTATTTATTGTTGGAATAATAGTTCCTCCAGGGGTAACCACTGGAGGAGGTTGAATAGAACATATGTCAACAGCTTTTATACGGGGCCAAAGAACTCGGTTATTTTCACAACAACTGTCACAAATCAATTTTTGTGGGTCCATTTTTTTCATTATTTTTTCACCTCCCTTTTGCACATGTTGTTGCCCCCGTACAGTGAAAAATTTTCAAAAAAATCTATCTTGTTTTCACTTATATTTTATGAATTAAGATTGGAAGGTGATTGGCAATATGTCTATTAAAGAAGAATTAAATTTATATTTTTAAGCGGAAGCAAGTATAAATCGGGTAGAATGAAACGGGGTGTACTAATGAGTAATCTTGAACAAGAACAAATAACTGCTATAGCAGAGATAGCAATATCAAAGTTTAATGAACTGCAACAAGAGGAAAAAACTAGACGTTTAGACAGACGGTTATTTAATACAAAGATATTATTGAAAAACTACCGCCATTTAAAAATGTACTGTGATGAAATGAAAGAGACAGTGGATATTGATGAGGGAGAACCAGATGATTTATTCACCACTGATAAGGAATATTTATCATTAGAATCAATAAAAAGAAGTGAAGCTCGTACACTTGCTATGATGCGTTTTATCGATAATATGATTAAAGTATATGAAATGGACTGTAAGCACTTAGGAGCCGAAGAGGTACGGAGGTACAATACATTAATGCATTTCTATATTACTGAAGAAAAGAAAACTTGTGCTGAAATAGCAGAGTTGCACCATGTCCATGAACGTACTGCTCAAAGGGATTTAAAAGAAGCGGTCCATGCGATGTCGGTGTTGTTCTTTGGCACAGATGGATTACGTCTTTCTTGGTAATTAGTGTGACTTGGATGGAATGTATTGAGAATATGTTGGAAAATTGATAAACTGTAATTGAAGATGATTAGTTCTAAAAAGGAGGAGCACGCATGGTTAGACCATATGATGCAAATACAATAGCAGATTTTGTTATTCAAGACTCATCATCTAGAGGGACACCTGTTAGCAATTTAAAGTTACAGAAAATCTTATATTTTTTACAAGCAAAATATTTAACTGAATTCAATAAGAAATTATTTCATAATGAAATTCAAAAGTGGAAGTATGGTCCGGTAGTTCCGGACGTATACTTCCGTTTTGATCATTATGGAGCTTCAAATATTGAAGAAGTTCCGAAGGAAATTGATTTTAGTGAATTTTTTGATTTTTTTTCTAGCCAAGAAGAAACATTTCTATTTGAATCAGAAGATGATAAAGAAGAAGTCGCAGACGAAGATAAGCAAATGATTAAAGATGCATTAACTAATTTACTGCCTTACGATCCATTTCGATTAGTGCACCTTACTCATGAACATAAAGCTTGGTTAAATGATTCTTCAAAGATTGCTAATGGTGAAAAAGATATCTCATATTCAGATGATGAAATACGCTTTGATTTTATTACAAATCCAAAATTTCAAATTTGGAGTAAATAAATAATGAAACAATCTAACTCTAATCAAGAAAAATTATATTTGACTTTAGTGAGAGTGGTGAATAATCAGAATGCTATCGATGAAAGTATTTATAAAAAAACCACTCCACTTATACATACAGTATTAAAGAGTGAAATAGAAATTGATTATCCAGCTATATTTAGTATGGTTATTAAGAATAACTTAAAGTCAGAGGAAATTGAGGGAATATTACAAATTTTGATGACTGCTGCTAATAGTATTGAAAGTGGTCAGGAAGAAATAGCGGAGAAAATTCAAAAAATAGCAAGGCATTTCAAATTATCGTTTAATCAGAAAGAGTACTTTGAGTCTTTAAAAGTAGATTATGAAAAAGATTTAGAGTCGAAAGTAGGATTTTACATTGGTGAAGTAGTAAATGAAATGAATAAGTCAAAGATAAAAATGATTGATGACATTAATGAATCCAAAAAAGAAGTAAGTAAATTATACCCTCAGTTCATTACAATATTAGGGATTTTTACAGCTGTAGTTTTAAGTGTATTTGGTGGAATGACTCTTCTATCTGAATCATTTTCTAAAATAAATCAAGTTCCTATTTGGAAGGTAGTAATAATTTCTAGCATTGTAGCACTAGCAACTTTAAGTATGCTCTTTTTACTTACTAGATGGGTAAATGTTGTTATAAGTAAATCATTCAATTATGATACAGAGAAAGATCTTATGAAGGTCCTTAGTAATAATGGTGCCTTTACGATTGGTTTTGTAACATTTGTTTACTTAATTATTGCAGCTGTTGTATTTAGTTCTGAAAGTAATAAGCAAAAGCTAAAATCTTTGACAGAAGTATGGGATTCTTGGCCAATAATAATTGTACTATGCATACCATTAATCATAATGGTAGCGATGTTTTTGAAAATATTAGATGACAGAGTGTCTAAATGAACAAACTTAAATTAAATATTATATCGTCGTAAACGTGTCGTTTTAAATGCATTTTAAATATTGTATAGTGTAAATGTAGAGTAAGTGGACTTACTCATTAGTCTTCCAACTAAATAGACGTTTGCAAAAACGTCAACACTACAGAGTCACATCTAACAAGGTGTGGCTTTTTATTATGCTAATTTAATTAAGGTAAAAAAATCGTTATAATTATTAAAGTTAGATTTTAATTAAAGGAGGTGTTGAATTTGAAAGAGGTAATTACACTAATTATATTCACAGTTCCTGGACTATTAACGTACTTTTGGATAAATTTATTTGGAATAACACCAACCACTAAAAGAGAAAATAGTGAAGTAGTTGCAATAAGTATTTTATTATGGATTCCGATTGTATCTGTAGTATTAACGATTTATAATTCACTTGCATTAATGTCTCGATGGACTGTGATACAGCCGAATTTTGATTTTCCGCTTTTAAAAAAAGACTGGATGTATGTTGATAATTTAGAAAGCCTGATTAAATTATCAGGAAGCGTATGGTTTATATTGTTCTATATTTCAATCACGATTGTAGTTAGTTTTTATTTAGCGAAATTTATTTCAAAAAATGCATACAAAAAAATGTTGGACAAAATAAATGAAGTAAGAGAAAAAAATAATATTGCCCCTTTAAATGTGCATACAACAGTATGGGATTCCACTTTTTTGAATAATGAAGGGCAAATAATAGAGTTTAAGAAATACGGAGAATCTACATCTATGATTGGACTTTTAATAAAAGTGCCTCGAGCACATGAAAGTGGAAAATCAATAGTACTCGAGGCAGTTGATCATTGGACAAAAATTATGGAATATTACGATGTTCAAATTGATCAGACTTATGTAGATATTGATAATGGAATTGTCATAAATATCTACAATTTAAATAGCGCCCTAGAAGCGCAAGATTTGTTCAACGATAGGTTTCCTAATGGACTTACTTCTTAGGTGTTACCGGTTTTGGGGGTCTGCTGGTAAATGAGGGTTTATCAACAGAGTCATTAATTTTACGTGGTGTTACAGTATTAGGGTTAGAAAGTTTACTAGTTGGTCTCTTGTTCATGTTATCACCTCCTTTCCCTTATTATAACAGGGAATCTATCTATAAATAGCGTTATCCGGTCACATCTAACAGGTGTGACTTTTTATTATTGCTTAACACAATCAATCAGGACTACATTCATAAGAGTGTAGTCTTTATTTCGTTCCCATGATACTATCAATTTAGTAAATTTTGGGGGTATTTTAGTGAATAAAAGTGAGAAATTATTAGTAAATGTTTTGATTTCACTAGCTGGACTTACAATTAGTGTAGTAGTAGTTCTTACAATTATTGCGTATCAAATTGGTGTTGGTGAACTCGAAAAACCTAATAGAATTGCTATAATTAGCGGCTTATTAAGCATGGTTGGTGGAATTGCTGGAGCATTTGGCGCATATTTTGTTGCTACATACCAAATGAAAAAACAAATAGAACATGATAAGAAAAAAGAAGAAAGACAGAAGAAAGAAAATATTTTACACAATTTAGTAATTTTGAAACGTTTAAATGATGAAGCAATGGAATTTGTCAGATTTTTTGCTGAACAACATTCTAATCCTTCCTATGATAGTGAATTACGGACCAATATAAGATTTAGAGAAAAAGATCTTTTTTGGATAGTCAATAATGTTAATAGTATTAACTATGAGATATTAAGAGAAGGATACATTACTGATTATCTAAAATTTAGTAGGGAAATAAATAACATGTATATTGATATTGAAGGCTTAGAAAGAATCCCAGATACTTATTTGGCAAGAAGAGTATTAGGATTACGAAGGATAATATTGGAAAGGAATGAGAACCTTATATTATTTGATAGGTACTTAAAAAGCCATATAAATATTATTCAAAAACAGATTGAAGAATTAGTTTAGAAATAGTCATATTACTTTATGTGGCTTTTTATTATGCCATGAAGTCCGATGGATGTATCGAATGGATCTTGCGAGTAGACTATGAATTGTGGAGGGATGAACAATGATTAAAGAAGCACGTAAGCAAGAGCTCATCTCGTTCATATTTAGCGGTGAGCTTATGAAGTTCTATAAATCAAATGAGTGGATGTCTTTACGCAAAGAAGCATTAAAGCGTGACAACTTTGAATGTCAATTATGTAAAGCAGCTGGTCGCTATCATAAGGCCGAGAACGTTCATCACATGAAGGAAGTCAAGACGCATCCACAGCTGTCATTGACTCTAAATAACTTACAATGTTTATGTATTAAATGCCACAATGAAGTACATGATCGTTTGGAATCAACACGTAAAAATAAATATACAAATGACGAGAGGTGGTAGGGATGCAACTTACTGATGGCACATGGACATATGATACAGATGTTATCAATGTTGCAGTTACAAATGAGTATCGTGATTGGTATGAGCGAGACATGCTGAATGCCTTTATTCGTTACGCTTACTATCGATACAAACAGATAAGAGATTGTGTTAATGCTCGTAAGTGCAAGCACATGACGATTGATAAAGTGCGTGAGAAATTAAACTCAACTGATAAAATACGATTCACGTGTGAGCTGTTATCAGTTTCGGCTGAAGAAATTTGGTACATCATTGACTTCGCTGATCAGCATTTGAAATACGTAAAATAAATACCCCCCGGTCAAAAAATTTCCGATTTATTAAGGGATTCATTCAACGAGTAGGGTTCATGGGAGAAAATATTTTTTGATTTCCACGTAGTAATTGCACCCTATGTAAGCGTGCATAAATATTCATGAAGGAAGGTGGGCGGTGAGGATGCATGAAACATGAAATGGCGTATGAAGATTGGCTAAAAGGCATGAAATATAAGGACATTGCTGAAAAATATGGTGTGAAAGAAAACACAGTTAAGTCATGGTATAAAAGATACAATTGGAAAGAAAAAAAGGAAAATAGTGCACACGAAAGTGTGCGTGTTGAGATAGTCGATGCACCACCGTCCATCGAATTAGTACCTAGTCATAATAAATTACGATTACTAATTGAAAGGGATCTAAAAGATCAACTCAAGTTGCGAGGTCTTGATCAATCATATTACATTGATTTAGTCGATGATTATATGGCCCTTTGGGATGTTAAAAACCTCTTAATCGAGGATATTAATGAACGAGGTGTCGTTGTACCTGGCATGTACGTGGAAAAGAAGAATGATAGCGTAGCTGAATTGAATAAGACAAACGCACAAATGTTACGCATACTCGCTGAACTGGGATTGAAAGCAGCGGATATGGAGAATGTGGATGATGAAGATGACGAATTATAAATATCATCCTTACATCGATGATTATATTAACGGTGTCAGAAGCGGAAAGTATATCGTATCTGAAAATGTCAAATTGCTTGTAGAATTAGTGGATCGTAAGCTGCAACAGCCAAATGTAAGTATTGAAACGAATGAAATAACAGAAGCGAAGGAATTTATTGAACGCTATTTCCCATTCAAACTGTATCCAGCACAGCTATTTGTGTTGGCATGTATGGTTGGACTTTTTTATGAAGATGGGACATTAGTATTTAATGAATTCTTTTTAATGTGGGGACGTGGGGCAGGCAAAAACGGTTTTATTGCTGCTATCAGTAAATACTTTATAGCAAAGCAGGGCGTCAGAGGGTATAACGTTGACATTGTTGCAACCTCTGAAAAACAAGCAAAAACCTCGTTTAATGATGTATACGACATTTTAGATGATCGTAAAGAAAAGATGAAGAAACACTTTAAGTGGACCAAAGAAGAAATAAAGCATATAAAATCAAAATCGATATTAACTTATCATACGAATAATGCCAAAACAAAGGATGGATTGCGTCCAGGTGCGATAATTTTTGATGAGGTCCATGAGTATGAGTCGTATGACAATATCAAAGTATTTACTTCAGCTCTTGGTAAAGTGCCACTGGGAAGACGTATCTATATCACAACTGACGGATATGTACGTGGTGGTGTACTCGATGATTTTAAAGCTGAAGCAGATATGATTTTGAAAGGCGAGCTTCCTAACTCGCGAATGTTCCCGTTTCTTGCACATCTTGACGATGAAGAGGAAATGCATGATGTGGCCATGTGGGAAAAGGCGAATCCAGGAATCAACTTTTTACCACATTTAAAATCAGAAATGCTGCTAGAGTATGATAATTTAAAAACTAGACCTTCTTTACGAATTGAATTTATTACGAAACGTATGAACATGCCATTTATGTTGTCTGCAAATGGCGTTACGGATTGGCCGAAGTTAGAAGCGGCTAGTAAATCATTGCCAGACCTAAAAGGATTAGAATGTATCGGTGGCGTCGACTATGCAGATATACGTGATTTTGTAGGGGTAGGATTACTATTTAAACATGAAGGAAAACGTTTTTGGATACATCATACATTTATCAATCATCGTAGTTTAAAGTTGTATGATTTTAAAATTGATATTGATTTGGCGGTGCAACAAGGACTAGCCACTATTATTTATGAAGAAACAAATAGTCCAGAAAAAATCGCTAATTGGTTCCTTGAACAGTCGAAAAAATATCGGATAAAAACGGTTGCAGCGGACCATGTAAAATTTGCTCATTTAGAAGAAAAATTTAAAGACTATGGGCTAGATCTTATTAAGGCGCGCAAAGGTTCACTAACTCACACGATATTAGAGCCAGTTATTGAAGAAATGTTCTCACATGAAAAGATACTGTGGGGAGATGATTTCATGATGCGTTGGTATACGTGGAATACGTATGTGAAACGAGATGGAAAAGGAAATATTACTTATGAAAAAATTGAGCCGGAATTACGAAAGACTGACGGCTTTTTTGCATTCTTGCACGCGCTGCAGCATGAAAACTTATTAACTGAAAAGCGAATTATCACAAAAGAAAATGTAGCAAAAGCATTTAAAACATACAGCTATTAGGAGGTGAGAATATTGAGTTTATGGGGATGGGTGAAGCGATTCTTTAAAAACGGCCAATTAGAAAGCTTAAAAGATTGCTATTATGAACTGTCAGCTGAGTATTATTACAAGAAACTAGCTGTAGAAACATGTGTAAACTTAATCGCTAATGCCTTATCAAGATGTGAAATTAAGACATTCAAAGAAGGTAAAGCACACAGAGGAAACATGTACTACGCTTTAAATGTGCAGCCAAACCAAAATCAAAATGCGACTGCTTTCTTTCATAAAGCAATCAGAAAACTTATCTATGATGGCGATTGTTTAATTATTATGCAGAATAACAACTTCTATATAGCTGATAGCTTTAATGTGGAAGAGTTTGCATTCTATGAGAATAAATATTCTGGTATCCAAATTGGTGATTTAACGATGGACAAGACATTTGTAGAATCCGAAGTCATTCGTTTGAAGTTGACGGATACAAAAATACTATCTGTCATAAATGATTTGTATGAATCTCATGGAAGAATGATTGAGGCAGCTAAGAGTTACTACAAGCTTAAAAATAATAAGCGTGTATTAGTAAAAGGTGATTTTTTAAGACCGCAAGATGATAAAACGCAAGAAGCAATTGACGATATGTTTGAAACACAATTGAAAAATTGGTTTGATCCAGATAAGAAAAGCGTTGCTTTCCAACTACAAGAAGGCTTTGAACTTGAAGATATGTCAGACGCTAAAGTCGGATTAACGATTGACAGTCGAGACATTAGTAATCTTATAGATGACATTTTTAATTATGTGGCGATGGCTTTTCATGTACCACGTGGTCTACTCAAAGGTGATTTAGCGGACATCGATAAACAAACGGACAACTTAATTATGTTTGCCATCAATCCGCCTGCCGAGATGATGGAGGACGAAATTAATCGCAAGGCTTACTCCAAAGAAGAATATTTAAACCGCACGTATTTAAAGATTGATACGTCGAAAATCAAAGTATCGGACATTACAGAGCTAGCAACCGCATTAGATAAAATGTTTGCAATCGGATTTACGCTAAATGAAATTTTTGAAGAAATGGGGCGCGAAACGGTAGATGATCCAATTGCGAATATAAGACATATTACTAAAAATTATCAAACAGTTGAACAGGCATTGAAAGGGGGTGAAACTTAACATGAAAAATCGTTTAAAGCAATTTAAAAATCAACAATATGCTGAACAAATTCCAGAAATTAAAAAGCAACTATCCGCAAAAAAAATTGATGCGTCCACCACTGAAATTGTCATCTATGGCGACATTGGGGAAAGCTGGTGGTACGATTCTATTTCTGCAAGTGATATTGATTCATTATTAAAAGATGTAACGACTGACAATATTACGGTTCGTATTAACAGTCCTGGCGGTGACGCTTTTGACGGTATTACAATTTACAATCGCTTGAAGGATCATAATGCTGAAGTGAAAATTATTGTAGATGGTTGGGCTTGTTCTGCAGCATCTATTATAGCGATGGCAGCGGATGAACTTGTAATGAATACAGGATCAATGTTGATGATTCACGAAGCATCTACAGGTATTTGGGGAACTAAAAAAGATTTAGAAAAAGAAGCTGAGTTATTATCTAAGCTCGATAGATCTTTGGTAGACATCTATATGACGAAGGCAATAGTAGAGCGTGAAGAAATCGAGCAGATGGTCAATAATGAGACATGGTTTACTGCTGATGAAGCTATTGCAATTGGCTTCGCCTCAACTTCAATTGTGAAAGACACAGCCGATGACGACGAAACCAAAACAGATGCAGAAGCATTTAAAAATAGTGTCCTTGCACGTTTTAAGCAAGAGTCATCACCAAAACAAAATATTTTAACAAAATTCCAACGCAACTCAATTGAGTAGGCGTTTTTATTTTATTCAAAAACAGGAGGTCATTTATATGACAGGTATTAAAAATTTAGATAATGAACCAAAAGTTATCGAAAATAAAGAAGCTCAAGTGGCAGCTCTAAAAGCAGCATTTGAAAGCGCTGATCCAAACGAAGTTGCAGCTCGAATTGTTGAGAATTATGAAAGTAATATGCTACACTTCCAAGATTTAATGAATACGACAATCCGCGAGGCCAATCGTGCAAACGAGCAACAATGGGACAATGCTGTATTAGCATCACGAGGCATACGTACATTGACGACAGAGGAGAAGAAATTTTATAACGCTGCAATTGATGTGCAATCATTTGACGGTGTATCTACATTTGTACCACCAACTGTATATGAACGTGTATTCGAAGATTTAGCAATGGACCATCCATTATTGTCACGCGTTAATTTTCAGCGCGTCGGTGCAAATACGCAATGGGTAGTGCGTAAGGAAGGGGCAACAACAGCCTTCTGGGGAGATGTATGCGATGAAATCAAAGAAATGGTTGACCATGGATTTGAAACAATCGAGCAAGGTATGTATAAACTTTCTGGATTTTTAGTTGTCTGCAAAGCAATGTTCGAACTTGGACCCGAATGGTTAGATCGTTATGTACGTGCATTTTTAACAGAAGTTATTTCAACAGAGTTAGAAAATGTCATTGTTAAAGGGACCGGTAAAAAACAACCGATCGGTATGATAAAAAATTTAGCAGGTGCTATTGTGGATGGCGCATATCCAGATAAAGACAAAGTAACTTTGGATGTTTTCACACCTCAAGAAATCGGTGAAAAAATATTGGCACCAACAACAAAAAGCGGTACACGTAGTTATACGGGCGTATCATTAATCATTAACCCGTTCGATTATGCGACAAAATTATTTGCATATGGGGCAAAACAACGGGATGACGGTTCTTGGACACATAATAATTTTGCTATTCCTGGTTTGGAAATCATTCAATCGCCAGCTGTACCATTGAACACAATGATTTCCGGTAAACCGAAAGATTATTTCATGGGTGTAGCTGGTGAAACAAAATTAGAATCTACTGACGTATTACGTTTAATTGAAGATCAACGTTTATATTTAACTCGTCAATTAACAAACGGTCGTCCACTTGATAATGATTCGTTCATCGTATTTGATATTACAAATATGGCTATCAACAACACAGCCACTACAAATACACCAGACACACCTTAATTAATTTGGGAGGGAAACGAACATGATTACAGCAAAAGTAGTAAATCCATTTAAAGCGCTTGAACATGATGGCCATATGTATAAGGCTGGTGACACATATCCAGCTGAAGGTTATATGGCTGATGAGGAACGTGTGTATTTTTTAACGGGTGTACATCCTGAGTATAAAAAAATCTATCTTGCCGATGTATTAATCAATGAACAAGAAGAAACAAAAGAACAAGTGTCAGAGTTTCCAAAGCACACAGGAAAAGGCTATTATGAGCTTTCTGACGGCACTAAAGTAAAAGGTAAAGAGGAAGCTATTGAAGCTGAAAATGCATTAAAAAGCGGTGAATAACCATGCCTGAATTACTTAAAGAATTAAAAGGTCGTTTACGAATTACCTGGGATGATGAAGATGCTGAATTAGAACGTATCATTAATAGAGCAAAGTCTTACTTAGAAAAATTAACGAGTAAGGCTTTTTCTTTTGAATTGGATCAATGGGAAACAGAGCTACTACTCGAGCGTTGCCGTTATGTTTACAATAATGCAGCGGATGAATTTGAGAAGAACTTTGCAGATGAACTCAAGCGTCTAATACTACATGTCGCCTTAGAGAAGAGGGCTGTTGATGGTGAACAAGAAGATCCGTGATGTTTTAAACGATGGTTATATTCAATATGGCACAAAGGAAACTGGGCGGTCCGCGAAGAGGAAACGAATCGGTGAAAAATTTGTTCCAATAGGTCGGCTTGCTTATCAAGAGATGTCGTGTCGTGATGAAGATTATGAAACGGCAAAAGTATTAAGTGCTGTTTTGAGCTTGAAAATTCGCACGCTCTGTCCTCCTCAATTACGCAAATTTGATAAAAGTAAATTGAAAGTCATTGTAGAAGGCATAGAGTACGATGTCATAAAGGTAGATAGTGACCGTGAAAAGATGTATCTTTATTTTTATTTGCAGGAGGTGGGAGCACATGAGCAAAACGAAAATCAAGATGCAGGAACAGATTGATGCTTTACTTACAGCGTTAAACACCTTTGATATTCCTGTTTTTGAGGATGATCTAGCAGAGGATGAAGAAACTCAGTTTAAGAAAAAGAACTATCATTTCTTTGTTTATGAAACAGGTGACATGAATAAAAATGATGATAATAGGTCTATCAGTCAAGATGTAGTTATCTATTACTATTCAGAAAACCGTGACGACATTGACGAACGTACGATTGATATTATTACAGAACTATCTAACTTACCTCGCATGTCTTTGAAACGTACCCAAAAACAAAGATTAAAAAGAAAAGATACGGATAACTATGTTGATAGAATTGTGTTTTTGTATCAACGCAGAATTGTAACTGGGTGTGTTGAATTATGAGGTCACTAGTTGAATTTGATGATTTAACTTCTTTGGAAGAAACAATTAAGGCGTTACCGGGTCGGGCTGAGAAAGCCATTAACAAAGTTCTACACACGGATGCTATTGAGATTGCTACAAAAGAAATGTCCAATCTTTTACCCGTTTCAAATGTTGCCAATAAGAGACATGCGAAAGAAAGTAATTGGTCAACAAGTGAGGAACATAATTTGGGGTTTGTTGTGAAAACAAAGGGAGGAGCCGCCAATAAAAAAGGTAGTTTTGGATACTTGGTTTTCCCTGATGAAGGTCGAGGACCTTCGAATCCCTGGTCACAGCATTTTAGTGATCGTTCATTACAGAAATCAACGCCTAAAATTTTAGAGAAATTACATGGCGCATTAGAAGAATTAATAGAGGAGGGCTTATAATGACAAAACAAGTAATTGAGCAATTTGATGCGTGGAATATCAAAAACGCATCGATTCAATTTATGAAAGGAGGCAAACAAGAACCAGGTACAAAATTTGGTTGTGTAGGTACGATCGCATCTGAACCTGAGACAACCGTTTTATCGAAAAAATGTGGCCGTGCAATAATTGCGGAAAAAACCGTGACAATAAAGCTAAATGTAACAGTTAGTGTCCATGTACCTGTACAAGTTTTACGTGACTATTTCGGTTTATCTAATGAGGATTTAAAGCCTGGTATCTATAGTTATGGCTCCAATTCATTAGGTAAAGACTTTGTATTTACAGCTGATGTGGTAGATGAATTTGAGGACCTCACAAAATTAATTGCATTCCCTAAAGCATCTAATGCTGGTGGTTTTACCATCAACATTGATACGTCCCAAGAAGAGTTAGCGATGTTGGAACTAGCATTTAGTGCAGTTGCTGATGCAAATGGCCAATTCTACTATGAGGCGATTACAGCTGAGTTAGAAGATCCAGAAATTGCGGAAACTTGGCATACAAACTTCACACGAAAATTAGTCGAGAAAACTGAACCAGATACACCTTAATTGAACGCTTATTGTAGCTTTGTAAAAAAGATTGATACAATCATCTCTTTAGTTAGAGGTGATTTTCAACTAGATATTTGTTGAATTTAATGTGAAGATTGTGAAGAAATGTACTTAAACTCCCATGAAAGAACTTAATCATCTTTCATTTTCTGTGGTGTAGCGCTGGTTTTTGCGCTACATGGATGGCTAACGGGGCAGAATAGTTTAATAAGCGTTTGGATTATTTCGGTATAATCTAATAAGTGAGTATGAGCTAATTTTCTTTTTTAACGCATTCTTATAAACTATACTAGAATAGGGAATTAAAGAAGGGAAATCATTTCTATGAAAAAAGTTTTCGTATTATTAACGACCATTATTTTGTTGTCAATTGTTCTAGCAGGATGTCAAACTACAGGTGTTGAGAATAGTAGGACACCTCAACAAGAAATCGAAAAACAAATGGAAGAAAGAATGAATCTCAAAGTTCATATACCCGAACATCCTAAATATGTTATAAGGAAAGCAGGCTTTCATTATAAGTATAACAGTGATTTTGAATTCACTGACGAATTAAGTAATCTATATGTTGATTACTCCTTGAAGACGGATGAAAGATTAAATATTGGCGGTGTTCAACAAGGTTTTGAAGCATTTATTGATGAACAATACAAAGCAATACCTGTCATCACTATTTGGATGGGCCCAGGAATGATGGAAAAACAACCTTATTATGATGGAGAATTCAAAGTAAAGGACAAGGTTGTTTTTTATTCTCAAGGACTTGGAGAAAATGAAATGTATGCATTTGAAATACAGTTTGAAGATAGATGGTACGAGATACGTTATGATTTGATTGATAACAATACATTTGAAGATGCTAAGGAGTTTGTTGTTAATTTCGTAGAGGAAAACAGCATATAATAAAATCATAAATTTACCTTAGATAAGATTTAACCTAAGGTCATTCCACAATCAGGCGCGATTGTTGAATAAGCGTCGCTGTTCTTAATTAACTAACGGATGCTTTGGTTGAAGAAGAGCTACTAAAAAATCGTTAAACTTTTTTATAAAAACTTAATACTAAATTAACAAAGAAGAAAGCATGTTGACCAATCTTTATTCAATATGCTTTCTTTTCATTTACTATAAAAAATGATTTTTAGAATTACTTTTAATCAAACTTTATTCCAATTCAACGCCTCCAAATATGGAGGTGTTTTTATTTTTGAATAGATGGAGGAGAATCACATGAAAATTCAAAAGGTCGAGTTAAAAGAAGTAGAAGTTGTAGAAGTGGAAGGTGAATTTGAAAAGCGATTTGTTAACACGAAAGTACACCCAGCCTTTTTAACGAACGCTGCCGTGAAAAAAGGTTATGATACAGGCCTATTAGAATCGAGTTTGTTTGAAGATTTACTGAAAATAAAGGGACTTGAAACACTTATTACTCAATCTGATGAAGAAGCTTCTCTTGAGTTATTGAACGCTTTTGATGAGCAAAAATTAATTGCTGTTATTTATCTAGCTGCAATTGGCGCCAATAAAAATCTTGGATTATCCTTTGATGAATTTTTAGAAATGTACCATTATCCATTGACAGATACAATCCAACTTTATGCCAATTTGATTGTTGGATTATTGAATGAATCGAATGAGTTTGCTAAAGCTTTACACAAACAAACGAAAAAATCTAAAAAAAAACAACGCCACCAAAGCTAGTTATCAAGCATGTGGAGGACCTTTACACACTCTACGTATTAATAGCAGGCATCGACCCAGAAACCTTTTGGCATGGTCCAATCGCAACAGTAGAGCGTATTTATGCGAATAAACTGGCGTTTGATGGGTGGAGTAATAGCCTGATAGGAGAGTGAGTATATGGCTAACAATAATAACGAAGTCAAAATAACCTTCAAGGCATTTAACCAAGAATTTAATAAATCAATGACGGAAATGAATAAAGAAACGACATCATTACGTCAACAGATGAAACTCCAACAAGAACAGATGAAACACAATGCTTCTGAGACTGAAAAGCTAGAGGCAAAAATGAGTGGTTTACAACAAATTTATGAAGTGGCAAAGCGTAAAACAGAAGAAACCACAGCAACTTTAGCACGTGCAAAAAATTTATGGGGTGAAAATTCAGAGGAAGCAAAAAAACTTGAGGAACAGCTCAAACGTAATCAAATTGCTGAACAACAAGCAGCAAATGCCATCACAGGAACAGAACAAGCCTTACAACGTGCTAAACAAGCTCAAGCTGATCAAACGGAGTCTTTACGACAACTACAAAATTTATTTTCAGTCACTGGCCAATCGGTTAGTGATTTTTCTGATTTATTGGGGCGAGATTTAACAAGAGCTATCCAAAATGGTTCTGCCAGTGCAAAAGAATTAGATACTGCATTCGATAAAATCGCGCGCTCATCATTAAACGCAGGTCGTGATATAACAGAGTTGCGAGCATCCATTCGTTCGTTAGACAGCGGTTCTTCTGTTGAACAAGTTCGACAAGATTTAGCTCGATTGGGACAAGAAGCAAATGAAGCTGAACAAGAAGTGAATGGTCTTGCGGATAGCTTAAAGTCTATGGCAGGTGCAGCGACTGCGGCTATTGGAGTAAGTACAGCAGTATCGGCAGCATTATCTAGTGCCAGTCTCGATACTTCGATTAATTTGTCATTTAATGTACCTGAAGAATCTTTAGGTAAAGTAAGAAGCTCAATAAAAGATGTAACCGTACTAATAGGGGACGAAGAGGCTGCACTTGAAGGAGTACGTCGTCAATGGGCGTTGAATGCTGATGCTACTGACGAAGCGAATATGGCAGTAGTTAAGGGTGCTGCTACAATAACAAGGTCTTATGCTAGTATCGATTTCACAGAATTGATCCAAGAAACAAACGAAATTGGTGACGCACTTGGTATTTCCAATATAGAAGCTATTGAATTGGTTAATAGTTTACTTGATATCGGATTTCCTCCAGAACAATTAGATATTATCAGCGAATATGGCGGACAGCTAAAACGGGCGGGCTACAATGCTCAGGAGATCCAAACAATTTTAGCGAATGCAGCTTTATCAAAATCTTGGAACATCGATAACCTTTTAGATGGTTTAAAAGAAGGTCGTATTCGTGCTGTTGAAATGGGACGCGGTTTGAGTGAATCCATGAAGGATGCCATTCGTGATGTTGTTGGGGATACGCAAAAAATGTCAGATGAACAACTTTCCGCGATGGAAGCCAACTTTTCTAAACAAGAAGATGCCTTAGCAAAATCGCTAAGTAATCGAGAGAAGTCCATCTCCAAGGGCCATGCTCAACAACAAAAATCTTTAGATAAACTGCTTCAAAGAGAGTATGACGCTGTATCTAAGAGTTATGACCAACAACAGAAAGCACTCGAAAAAAAATTAAGTGCTAATTATGATGCTACGGTTAAAAGCTATGAACGGCAACAAAAAGCATTGGAAAAAAGATTAACTGCTGAAACTGAGACATTAACTAAAAATCAGCAAGAACAGTTACGTCAGTTAGAAAAGGCGCAACAAGAAGAGCTGAAAATTTTTGAGAAAAACTCTCAAGCAAAAATAAAGCTCATAGACAAAGAGTACAAAGAGCGTATGAAGCTCATTGATGAAGAAAAATATAATCAGTTAAAAGCCTTAGACAATAAAATAGATTCATTAAATGCTAAAACCGAAGCTGAAGATAAAGCCATTAAGAAACAAGAGAACGCACAGAAACGTGCTGAACTAAACTTACGTGTAAATAATGCGAAAACGAACGCTGATCGGCAGAATGCAATGCGAGAATTACGCAATTTTGAAGAACAGTTACGTCTTGAAAAAATCAGAGAAGATCGCAAAGAACAAATTGAAGTTTTGAAAGGTCAAAAGGATTCGGTAAAAGAAGCATCGGATTCTAAAAAAGAAGCGCTTAAAACTGAGACTGAGACTCGAAAAGAACAACTTTCAGAGCAAATTGCAAACGAAAAAGAAACGTTAAAAAGTGGATTTGATGAGCGGAAAAATGCATTAAAAGAAATGCAAGCAGCTGAAAAAGCAGCCTTACAAGAACGACATAACGCTCAAAAAGAAGCTTTTCAACAACGCAAACAAGAGGAATTAAAGGTGCTTAGTGAATCTAATAAGGCACAGATTGATGCGTTACGAGAAGTGAGTCAAGCAAAGTTATCGGCACTTAAAGAAGAACAAAACAATCGTAAACAAGCTTTAAATGAACGGCTGTCTGATGAAATGGATGCTGTAAGAGAAGCGCACAAAGCTGAATTAGATTCATTTAAAGCCATGAATGCCGAAAAGTTAGCGATAGCGAAAGACCCACCTGACAGTGCCGCTGTACAAGCCTTATTTACTAAGTTAGAAGGATTCGGCAAAGCGATAGCTAAAGGCGGAGAAGAGGGTGCAAAAGCATTCACCGAAATGGCTGCTTGGTTAGATACTATTGAAGATGCAACACTACGCGAGACAATTGGTGTAGAGCTTTTTGGGACGATGTATGAGGACCAAGGAGATAAGATTCCCAAGATATTAAAAGGTATATACGTTAGTCAACAAGAAGTTGCTAAAGGTCAAAAGGATGTCAATGACAAAACTAAAGAACTAAATACTGATCCAATGACAGAGTTGAGACAAGCAGCCACGGATGTAAAAAAAGCACTTGATCCGTTGCTAGGTGTTATTGCTGAAGTAGTATCGGGTATTGCTAGTTTTGCAAAAGAGCATTCTGGTTTAACATCAATAATTGTAGCTGTTGTTGGTGCTATTGGAACATTAGTCGGGGCATTCACCGCACTCAGTCCAGCGATATACACCATAACCACCTTATTTGGTGGTGGTAAGGGTGGTGCTGGATTTGCTTCGATTTTAGATAAGCTCATTCCGGTCATTACGAATCTAGCCTCGAAAATCTTACCAGCTTTAAGAATTGCTTTTGGTGCTTTAACAGGCCCAATTGGGATCGCGGTCACTGCGTTAACCATAGCCGTTCCGTTAATTATTGAAAACTGGGATTCTATAGCAGAATTCTTCACCGATTTATGGGATTCTATTGTTGGTATTTTCAAAACAGCTGGTGGCGTTATAGCCGACTTCATGAGGGGAAATTGGAAAACTATCCTTGCTGTCGTTACTGGACCAGTTGGCATATTAGTAAAAACGATTGTCGAAAACTGGGACACAATAAAAAGTAAGACAGTTGAAATTTTTACGGGTGTCTCCAACTTCTTTTCGAATATCTGGTCAAAAATTTCTGATATAGCCAAGACTGTTGTCGACAAAATCAAAGGATTCTTTTCATTCGGTGATTTGCTTGGGAAGGTTAAAGAAAAATGGGATTCTATTTATTCAGCCATTAAGACACCAATAAACAAAGCAAAGGATGCCGTTAAAAAAGCAATAGATGCTATAAAAGGATTCTTTAAATTCGATTTTAATTGGCCGAAACTTAAAGTGCCGAAATTTAGTATTAAGGGCTCTATCAATCCGTTAGATTGGTTCGGCGAAGGGCTTCCTAAAATCGATATTCAATGGCATGCAAAAGGTGGCGTATTTAATAAGCCAACGTTGTTTAATACAGGAAATGGATTGCACGGGGTAGGAGAAGCTGGTCCAGAAGCCATTTTACCTCTTAATGAGCGAGTGTTAGGTGCAATTGGTAAAGCCATATTTGATGCATCTGGTGGAGGACAACAAGAACCGCAAGTAATTCACAATAATTATGAACGCATGTTAGAAGGCGCACAATTTATTATTCGCGAAGAAGCTGATGTTAAGAAAATTACACGTCAAATTTATGAGCAGCAGCAACGTGATCGAAGGGGGAAATAGTATGTGTGACATCACATTTAAAGGAATACACTGTTCACAATTTGGGCTTGAGGTTATGGACACCGAAAGGCCCCTTTTTGGTGAATTTAGTGATTCATTTATAAAATTACCAGAGGTTAGTGGCAGTGTAGTGGTAACTGATAATAGTGAAAGTGATATTGAAATTCGCATACAATTCCTACTTACACCGTTGCCAGGTCAAACCTATTATGATGCTTGTCGGGCTTTGCGTGGTTATTTTAAATCATCACAGAAAGAGCGATTAATTTTTGATGAAGATTCAAAGTGGGCATACATGGCCAAGTTTATTTCTAGTGAAGATTTTGAGCGTATCGTGGATGACGGGTTATTTTGGGCAACGTTCCGTTGTTCACCTGATATGGTGGCTGTATGAGTTACGATATTAAGGTTTTAAATCATAGCAATCTATCGCTTATCGGTACGCTTGAAAATGTTATTAACGCAGAGATTTATGAAGTCATCAATGACCAATACACTGCTGACATACAAATGGCTGAAAATATATTCCCCTCCTTTTTACACTATCCTAATTTAGTGGAAATGGATGGGGATTATTTTATTATTGCTGGGGTAGACAAGCAGCGTGATCGAAGTAAAGCAATTAAGCTGATGCTTGAGCATGTAAGTTATGTATTAAATAATCCATCGGAAGCGCCCTTTGTAGCAGAAGATGAAGAAGAATTTTATGAGGGTTCACCACGGAGTATCATTTCGCAATGCTGGGGAATGAACGGATTTCAGATTATTGATTTAGCAGGCGGTTATTATTACTATAGGCCAAGCGCTAAAGGTGGTAGGAGTCGCATTAATGAATTTGCACGCCAAAATGGGTTAGAAGTTGAATATAACAAGTTTGTCATTACGATTCATAACAGACGTGGTGCCAATAATGACCTTATGTTAGAGGTTGGGAAAAACATTCAATCGATTACTCAAAAAATTGATTTAGATGAAAACTTTTCGTTTGAATATGCACATGAAGTAGACATTATCGATTTTAGTAAAATGTCTGGCTCTCAACAGCAAGAAATCGCTTCAGCTGAGCTAGGGGATACCGTTCGCATGATTGATACAGATTTAGCCATTGATGCAACGGAACGTATCGTAGGTAAACGTTATAATCCTTTATTTAAAGAAGTACCGAAGTTGGATGTAGGGCAGGTTATACGTGATATTGTGAATATCATGAATGAAGATAAGGGATATGAAGAGAAAGAAGACCCTACCTTAAATTACTTTTTGCAGAGCTGGCAAATGGGCAAGATCAATTGTATGGCTCTTGATGGAATCGAACTTGGCGAGGAAGAAATCTTACCTGACAATATATCTACCTCTATTGATTATTATATCCAAGGTGAACTAAAAGGTATGTCTTTAAAGGTTAAGCCCCAATACAGTAGGTACCACGTGTACATCAGTGAGTGGTATGAGGACAATCAATATGAAGAATACAAACTTGAGAAAATAGCTGACGTCATGAGTAACTGGACATTTCCAAAACCTAAAATGCAAGCAATCAGTATTACCATAAGTGAAGTGCCTCTCGAACAACTTAATCCAGAGATTCACAAAGTAAGAGATTATGCAGTGAAATTCAATAAAGTTTATATTGACCCGTTACGTGAATTTAAAATTGGTAAGAACAACATGTTAGGCAACAGTAGCTTGTTAATTGACACAGAAGGTGAAAATCTAGAGCTTGATGATTTTTCTGTCAAGTTAAACTATCATCTGATGCAAGAGTACGGAGGTATTAAATTATCATTAAGGCGTGAATTTAGTAATTATAAAATAACTATTGTGACGTTCAGCTCTGATGGTGCCCCATTTGTGTACGATTACGAAACGATAAGAGATCAGTTGCCCAATTGGAAACTGCCGCGTGATGATGCAGAATACTTAGTAGTTTCTGTTTCAGAAGTTCCAAATTCAGAATTTGATCCAACTGTTCATAAGAATGTGGTGTATGGCGTTGCTTTCGAAAAGATACCATTTGAACCTCTGTACGAGTTACGTATTGGAGAAGTAAATTGTTTGCAATTAAATGATGTGTCAGTACCTGCTAGTCCTTCATTAAATGCCATCCAAGCAGAAATATTTTATACAGCATTACTCGAACACAACGGATTACGCTTGACGTTATTAAGAAAATATCGTTCTTATTATGTTGGTATACGTACTTACAGCAGTAAAGGTATAAGAACTAACAGATCATACGAGGGTATAAAGGACTGGACTTTCCCACGCAAAAATGTGATGTACATTGTTATTAGCATTCTTGAAAAACCACCATCAGAATTTGACTCATCAAAGCACAGGCAAGCTTGGTATGCTATTAGATTTACAGCACAAAATGATGAGATTGTTGACCCTGGTTTACTTGGACCAACATATTATTTAGAGTCGGAAACTGTATCAGTAGGTAGTGAAGGGGCTGATTTTCTTTTTACAACTTCCTATGATGAAGTAATTAGTGTGACTACGGGGATTGGCCAGGTAGAACAAACAGAGCCAATAGTAGCACTATGGGAATTAAATAAAGATGATGCAGAAGATAAATATATAGGAGTAAAAATTAAATTAAAAGGACTGAAAAGTGGAAATGTAGATATAAGTGTACAAGCCGTGTGTCAAGAGGGGACAGAGGAAGAAGAAGGAGAGGGGGATTATGTTTAGTGGTGGAACTGGTACAAAAGATGACCCATTTTTAATTAAAACTGAACAAGATTTGCGGGACATTGATAAAAAAAATTTAGATGGAAAATTTCATTATAAGCAAAATGAACATATAACAATAAGCAGTACATGGGACCCTATATGCAATGGCAGTTCAACGCCGCCATTTTGGGGGACATATGATGGTGGGAATTTTGATATTAATGGATTGAATATTGTGAATGAAGAACATTCTCAGGCTGGTTTGTTTGGTTTACTTGATGGTAGTGGCACTATCAAAAATTTGCGATTAATTACACCTACAGTATTAAATAATAAAGAAAATGCATCTTGTGGATCACTAGTTGGATTAGTACTACGGAATGCAAATGTTGAAAATATATCCATTAGTGAGCCTGATGTAAATGATACTAATGGAGGTACAATTGGCGGAGCATTTGGCAATGTACAAGGAGCTAATATAAAGAAAATGGAAGTAGTTAATGCGAATGTGAGTGGTTATTACAATGTCGGCTGTTTTTGTGGAAGTTGTGCTCGTACTAACTATGAAAATTGCTCTGCTACAGGTACTGTAACTAAATTACTTTTGACACCGGATACCACTTACTTGCGAGGTGGTATTTTTAGTGGGAATTCTTATCTATCTGAAAGTAAATATAAAAATTGCTATGCTGCTGGTTTAATTACTGGTGATATGACTAATTTAATAACTGATAAGTGGAGTATTGGGATGTTATTTTTATTAGCATCTAACGATTCGAATGAGATGACATCCTGTTATGGCGATGCTGAAACTCTAATTAATTACAGTTGGGAAGATGATGTTTGGTATAACGATTATGGTGGAGGTGCCTTGGTCAAAGGGACAGACGAGAATATCTATGTATGTATTAAAACTCAAGGTGATCAAGATTATAACTATTGGGGAGATGATTGGACAGAACCTCCAGAACGGTATCCTCCTTTTTATAGAGCTAAACCAATTTCAGGGGAATTGTGGGAAAACTATTGGGAACCTATATTAGGGAATCCTAAGTTTCCAGAAGCTCGCACTACAGCACAAATGAAAACACAGGAGAATTATATAGGTTGGGATTTTGAAAATGTGTGGAAAATCAAAGAAGGCGAGTATCCAAGATTACGTTTTTCACCAATAAGAAAAAGCGTGAAGTGCAAACGGATGCCATTAGCAAACTACAGAAGGTGATAATATGACGAAAATTAATCAAGAAAAGTTAATCCGTGATGCATTGGGAAGCCCTATACCTAGTCAGGGTTGGGATGATGTAAAGGAAGTTTTTATAGTACCAGGTGGCGAAGATATTGATTTTACAAAAAAGAAGCTAATCCGTGATGCAGTTGGCGCAGTCATACCGCAATATTGGGATGGTGAGAAGTTTGTCCCTCAAACAACTTCAGGTGGTAGTGGAGAGCAAGGTCCACCAGGTCCGAAAGGGAATCCTGGGGATTCAGCTTACCAAGTTGCGGTTAAGAATGGCTTTGTAGGCACTGAGCAAGAATGGCTAAATTCACTTAAGGGTGACAATTCTTATCCTGCTGCTGTTGCTGCTGGCTTCAAAGGAACTGAAGATGACTGGAATAAAGTTGTAGCAAACGCTGTTATAAATGGTGGTGGTTCAGGCGGAGCTAGTGGCGTTCCTTTAGGACCTGCTATGAAGACAGAGAAGGTCACTAATGAACCACGTCAAGTTATTACATCACACGGCATTGTATTGGAGGATAAGCTATGATAGAGAAAATTGACTTGCCTGCATTGCATGCAAAAGGACAACTTAAGATAGAATTAGTTGACGCTTCTACTGGTGAATTAGTACAGGAAATCGGGCAGCATAACTTTATTGCAAACGATGTACTTACAACTTTGTTCGCAGCAGCTATTAATAACATCTTCACTTATCGTAGAGCAGTAGATTCGCAAGAGGTACTATATCAATACTACGATATGTTTGGTCGAATAATCCTAACTGACGCAGCGCATCCAGAGGATCCGTCTAAAGAGTGGCTTATTAATGGTAACACTATTGGATGGGCGTCATCTTCTGAGGTATTTACAGGCGCTGATCCTCTAAGAGGTACAGTTAATATAGCAGAAACAGTTAACCGTTGGGGGTATGTAAAACTTGTATTTGATTTCCCTACTAATGCCGCTAATGGTGAAATTAAAAGTGTCTATTTTGGCCCACCAGACGGTAGGGCACCTTACACTAACAATAAGGGGTTTGCACCTTTATCAGGAGCATATGCCGTGTCACATTCAGAAAATAAGTACTACGTTGCAAAATCTTCAGGTGTATATGTATACTCTGACGATTGGGTACTGCTAGGTAAGTTTCCTTGGGAAGGTTTCTCAAACTATTCTGATATTAAACAAAGCTGTATCGTAGATGGCTTTATCTACTTTATATGCGACAAATCAACTTACACAATAATAAAGGCCAGCCTTGACAGTCCAGGAAAAATAACTAAAGTTAAAGACTTTGGTAATGGCTACACCGGAGGTATACTTTATAATGAAAAAACTCAAGAATTTGTAGTTGCAAACTATCCTTCATCTGCGCGTGAATTAATGTACTTTGATCAGACATTTAATGAATTACGCCGAGAGCCTATTCTAACTACTGATCCATCATACAGTAAAGGCCAACTTAGTTACTTTGAAGATGGTATGATTATGGGGAGTTGGTTCGTTAAAGGTGCTAAGGCTTGGAGAATGACTGAAAATAACGTTCTATTAATTCATGATGGTTGGTTATTCTCTTCTGGGTACATGCATAGAAAGATGAGTATGTTCGGTTCTCGCGCACTGTTAGCTAATCCAATTACAAAGACTGATAAACAGGTTATGAAGATCACGTATGAATTTATTCCGCCACTAAATTAAAGGCGGTAAGTATAATGTACTTTCCCAGAGTGAGAATATTAATATGATTTAAGAGAAACGCAGCATAAGCTAGCGTTATTTTTTATGTCTAAAATAGCAGGGAATACTTTCCTTTTGTCGAATTATGGTAAAGACGAAAGGAGGAATTATATGAATTGGGAATATAAAGTTTTTACCTTTATACCGAAAGTAAATGATCGTCAGATTCCGAATGTTGATGAATCATTAATTAATCTTCTAAACGAAAACGGTTCTGATGGGTGGGAATTAGTTTCTGCAATACAGGAAGAATCAAAGAACGACACAAATATCAAATTGTTTTTCAAAAGACATAAAGAATAATTCTTGGCACTCTCAATCGAGGGTGCTTTTTAATATTCAAATGTTTTTAGGAATATGCCTTCCACAATCATCTGTGGAGGGCTTTTATATTGGAAATGAAGGTGAGATCAGTGGTCGAAACAATTAACAATTGGTTACCGATTGTATCAGCATTAATTGCAGGACTTTTATTCATTTGGCGCATTACAAACAATCTAAATAAAACGCTACTTAGTTTAACTAATGGCATAGAAAGATTAAATCAACATTTAAATGAGGTTGACGAAACCTCAAAAGAATCTGCAAAGCGCATCAATAATCATGAAGTGCGAATCGTTGTGTTAGAAAAAGTTGCAGGTATTCAAAAGAATAAAAAGGAGAGTGTACAGCATGAAGATTAATTGGAAAGTACGTTTACAACACAAACAGTTTTGGGTGTCATTAATTGCATTACTACTTGTGCTTGCGAATCAAATAGCGGGCATTTTTAATATCGATATTACAATTTACAACGACCAAGTTACAGCTATTTCAGAGACAGTTCTAAGCATTTTAGGTTTGCTTGGTATTATCATCGACCCAACAACTTCAGGTGCATCCGACAGTTCACAAGCGCTCAATTATGGCGCTCCAAGAAAGGATGAGAATTGAATGGGTAAAATTATTGATATATCGCATCATCAAGGAGATATTGATTGGTCAAAAGCAAGTAAAGAAGTTGACCTAGCTATCATCCGTACTCAATATGGTACAAGTACAATCGACCGTAAGTATGTTCAAAATATCGAAGGTTGTAAAAAATACAACGTGCCATTCGGTGTATACATTTATGTAACGTTCAAAAATAAGACCGAGGCATTGGCGCAAGCAAAAGATTTCTACGAACGTGCAAAAGGTTACAATCCATTGTTTTACGTTGTGGATGTCGAAGAAAGCTTTGGGGCAAACGTGCAAAACATAGTGCAGGGCACACAAGCATTCGTGGATTACTTAAAAGACAAAGGCGTCAAAGTAGGGCTATATACAGGACACCACTTCTACAAGCCTTACAAAATGGATACTGTTAAAAACTATGATTTCCTATGGGTTCCGAGATATAGCGGTACTAGCGCACAAGGGTTAAAGCCTAACTATGCTTGTGATTTATGGCAATACACTGAAAGTGGGGCAGTTACAGGCATAAAAGGTAATGTGGATTTGAATGTTCTTAACGGTTCTAAGCGGTTATCTTGGTTTACCAATAAAAATGAAAAGGATGATGATACAATGAAATTTTCGAATGAGACAACAGAGGCTGCAGTACGTGACCACATTAAACAAACAGTAGACAAAAAGTTGATTGATAAGTCATGGTTAGAGAAATTTGATTCTGGAACTATGACGGTCGGAGATTATGAAGGTTTGAAACTTATCATTGCACAACGTAGTAAATAGAAATAAAGGTCTGAGCTATTTTTATTAGACTCAGACCTTTTGTTAATTATTTCTTATATGTCCACATAATACTAGCTCCACCCAGATTGTAACCATAATCTGTTGAAGTAGTAACTGCACCAGTTAATGTTGAACGGAATGAATGACCATCGAGTTTAGCTATTTGAACTGACCCACTTTGACCAGAAATCTCTTTTCTTCCTTGAGATAATCCACTTGAAATGTCCGTTGTAGTTATTGCTCCTGAAAAAGATTTAAATTTATAACCTTTATTCATAACCACTTTATAACTTATTTTATTACTTTTGTTAACACCAAAATTCACCGTAGCAATTTCTTTCTTTTTAGCAAGAAATGGAGAAAAACTAGGTAAAGCTTCTTCAGAATTTTCGATTTCTGGAGATTGTGGTTCCTCTTCATACTCTAAGAATTCAGCATCTTCATAAATTGAGATACTAACTGATGTTAGAAGCTCATCAGAGTAATCCTCATGATATTCTTCAGCCTGTACATTATTTGTTGGCATCAATCCAATAAATAATAATAAAGTTAGTACTAGTGAAAATAATTTCTTCATTTTCTACCTCCATAAAATATGTATTAATTACAAAAAATAGTATATAATATTATATTGATGTAGTGTATAGAATTGCATAAATAAATGAAGGGGTGTAATATTATGGTAGAATATAAGAATAATGTAGAAATATCTTTTGGAACCAACTCATCACAATTTGATTATATTAAAGAAAATATTAAAGAATTAGTTGGAAAATTTAATTTCAATCATCAACAACTTTCGAAAATATTAGATTTACCAATGAATGATTTGGAAAATTTAATGAATAATAAAGGTAACATTTCAAATGAACAATTTGAAAAAATTGAGAATAAAATAACTATGTTAAATTTTGGGTTTGAAAGTTTTGATGCAAAAGAAAGAACAACAATACTATTAAATGATCTGATAACGAATTACATGTTATCAACTGAAAGTTTATCGAAAATTATTAATGTAGAAGAACATGAACTGATTAATTTCAGACAACATCAATTAATAGACAGAAATATAGAATTGAAGATATGCGTGAATGTCATCATGCTTCATTTTGTATTGCATAACTAAAAGTAGGCCCGGGTACTCAATTAATTTTGAGCCTGGGCTTTTTTGCGTTTCTAAAATTTTTCTTGCCAAAACACAAACGATTGTTCTAATATTAACACAAACAAATGTTCTTATCGAAGAGGTGCATAGGATGAAAAAACAACTAATTAAAGCAATGCAACGTAACCAATTTTTAAATATGATGTACATGGCCCTTTCCTATTGTGCTAAAATATATAAAAAAGCCACTCGTTTGAGTGACCTTTTTGTGTTTACCAAGAACCGATTGTTTTGCCGAAAGCCTTCACCTCATCCGTCATAAATTCAATCTCGGAAGCCACAATCACAGCGTCAGACATAGGTTCATCGTCATTGGGCACGAGTTTATCTGTGTAAACAGTGAACTGCGCAATTTTATTAGCGCCTTGTTTAACGTTTATTCCGATAGTTTTGGCACCCTTTACATCGACTTGTTGTACGAAATCATACACTTGGTTCACGACGTGCTGCGTTGCTAAACCAGGACTAATAGCTTCGCTCATACTGATAATCAGTGTAACATGATTGTTCAAGTCAATGGCATCTGTCACATCAACGGCTTGCGCGTATTCAAAAACAGATGTATTAATAATGGGTTTCGATTTTTCAGCGGTAGTAGGCTCTTCTTTATCAACTTCTTCTTGTTCTTTTGCCAACTTCGCCTTTTCCTCGGCTTCTTTAGCTTTTCGTTCTTCCTCTTCTTTAGCCTTTTCCTCAGCTTCTTTTTTGGCCTGTTCAGCCTCTTTTTCTTTCGCTTTATCTAATTCTTCCTGAGCCTTATCTGTTTCTTCAACTTTTTCTTCACCACAAGCAGCAAGTAATAACGCCGACAGAGCTCCTATGTAGACTAATTTTTTCATATGTAATTCCTCCTTTACATTTACATTTTAGGGAATTTGGAGCGGAAAGTACATATAAAAAAACAGACAACCGAAACAGTTATCTGTCTTCCACAAGTTCTAATATATCTTCTATACGTTTAATGTTGAGTGCTTCGCAAATTTTTGTGATGTGCTCTTTTTTTAAGCTCATTCGTTGGTTATGCACTAATTCACTTACAACAGCTTGCCTTAGTCCTGTCATTTTGACTAGTTCACCTTGAGTCATATTCAGTTCTTCTAATACCTCTTTTAGCTTTACTCGCATTTCCAATATATTCACCTTCCTTCATTTATTATTCCTAATTCTATTATAAAACATTTCCGTTTAAACGTAAATAAAATAGTTGACTTTCCGTCTAAACGTATATAACATGAATATCGATAAGACGTTTAGACGGAAAAACGTCTAAACGGATAATAGGAGGGAAATCAATGAATAATTATTTCAAACTCGAGCAAGAACGATCTAGATTTTTATTAGAGCAAACACTCGTATTATCTACCGTAAAAGGTTATTTGAAAGGAACTATCAAGTACGACGAATCCAGTGAAGTTGTCGAGTATGCAACTAAACTTTTGGGTATCATCGACGAAGGATTAGCAGCTGTAGAAGAAAAGTTTGCTGAAAAGAAATGCGAACACATTAACAATGAAACAATTCCAGTTGCAAATGGACTGGAGACAATTACAGTTTGTTGTGATTGCGGAAGCGAATTGTAATTAATTTAGAAATAGAAAGCGAGGTGAAAACGATGGCATTTGAATATTTAGCAGCATACACAACATTTGATTCAATAGCAGATATGGACAAAAGTGTGGAGGATCACATGGCAACACACTATTATGATTTGACTGAATCTGAACGTGCCATCGTTTTTAAGTTTGCTTCACATTCATTGGAGTATCCAGGAGTATGTCACTTAAAAGCAAGTACTATTGCTGCAGCGTAGGAGATCAGCACAAAGACAGTTTATCGTGCTATTTCAAAATTGGAATCGCTAGGAATCATTAAGAAAGAAACGCTGTAAAAAAGCAAAGGTGGACAAGGTGCAAGCATTTATATCATCTTGCCTTACAATGTCTCACCGTCAATGTCCCAGGGTTCAAATGCTGAAAAGCCTTGTGAGAGTAGTGTTTGCCCTCCACAATCTGAAAACCTATCTTTTAACTCTTTTAATCTTTTAAAAACAAGCAATTAACAAGAAGTATATAATAACGCTCACGCTGAAAAAGAAGCTCGTAAGGAATACATGAATGAGTACCAGGTAATGCTGTTTGATTTCATGCACTCATTGCCTTTACGTGACGATTTAAAAGATCAACGGCACAATTGCATATTAGCTACAAAAATGAACAGTATACGTGATTTTGTGAACGCTAAAGACGTTTTAGCTAACATAATCAGTGATATTGCGAACGGTACATTAACAATTGCAAGTACATTAAGAGCTGTATTTGTAGGGGCATATAGTAAGGCTGTAGAGCGTTCTAACTTGAAGCCTAATAAATCACTATCTATAGAAGAAACCACATCTAAAGAACGTCCAGTGCCTTTCTATAATTGGTTAAATGAAAGGGATAGCCTTCCACAATCAACCTCGCTTTAATGCACTTACTTATTGTCCATCTTATACGATAGTTATTGATGCACTTCCGAAACCTTGTACTGTATTGACTAGGGAACCAGTTCCTGTTGCAGTAGCTGAGAACACCATTAGTAAAAGATCACCAGGAGATACTGGTACTGGTGCAACGTTTATAGTGCCATTTGCAATAGTACCTGGTGTTACTGTTGTGAGAGACGGTGTTAAATTAACAAGTGCTGTCGTGGGGCTGAAAGTATTGCTTCCCGCAGGCGCACTGTAAATTTGAGCTGTGATGGTTACTGTTCCTGCAAAGGTTACAGCACTGGTTGAAGTGAAGGAAGCTGAAATTGCAGTAATATTACCTGCTCGTGAAACGGAAAAAGCTTCCGTTCCTGTAATCACTACTATAGTAGTACCAGTGAGAGGTACTGAAAGAGTAGTGCCAAATCCTAGAGTACTTACTGTTCCAGCTAAACCACTATCCAGAGTGTCCATAGTTACAGGATTTATTCCTGAAGCGTATGGGATCATGAAACCAGTAGCTGTCGGTGGAGTAATGCATGCAGCATCAATACCAACAAATGGTCCTGCATTACATTCCACTTTTTTTTCAGATGGGCAATTGCATCTGCAATCCATAGAATTATTGCTACAATTTCTACACATTTTTACACCTCCTTTTCCCCCTTAGTCTATTCAGTGAAGGGGAGTGTTAATGGGTTATCATCTAAGTACATGGTGTTAATTTAGACAATAAATCATTCTAAAAAGAGAAAATATAAATGACTCATTTTGAATATATGGATCAATATGAAGAAATGAAAACTAAAAAGCCGTCCACGACTGTTAATAAAGTTGTTGATAATAAAAATGTAGTAGTGCCTCGTAAAGGTTGGGCGTGTTGTACGGAGATAAGAAAAAGACCACTCCGTTTGAGGGTGGTCTTAATTGTACTTCTCTTCAAATATCATTCTAAAAAAAGTGACTAAAAAAGTGACTAACTAAACAGTTTAAAATAGATACAAATGATTTTAAACACTTCTGATAGTCCACAAAACAGCAATAAATAGGCGTTTTAACAATAAGGTAAATTGAAATAAAATAGGAAAACTTCTATATTAATAAATGCTTCAATCGTCCATCCGAGGGAGATTGTGCGCCCATAAGGGTTTATAAGGAATCTGCTTTCGCACAGCAGTAGGGAAATATCACAATCTGTACCCTATCATCAGCCAACTTATCTGAAATGGAAACTAATCAGGGAGTGTAGCATGTTGGAAAAGCCATAAGTTACTTAATGACCAAAGTACGACTGAATGGCGAGATGAATTGTATAAATAAGGATAAAGGCTAAACTGCTTGAATGATAGCTCAAGGGGGACTACGGGGACCTTTAGTGGGAGGTCATGATTTACGCTATTTGAAATGTGCATTGTTCTTATAAATTTCGAGAATGATGATGTGATACCATTTCACCTAACTTTCGTATAAAAGTAACGAGCGAACGTCATATCCGACATTATACATGCGATAAGTCTTTATAAATCTAAATGGGGATTACCTAAGTCAGAATGCCTATGGGCTATGTGTTTAGACACTGAATATCTGATATGGTAACGGAGCTCTCGTAGTAATCCGAGCTAGGGAAAGCCTAGTACATGGTGAAGGGGAGCAGTTTACGCTGTTAATACAAAATTGGAAAGGAGCGGAGGCTCTATGAGAATTCCAAAAGTAGTATTAAATCGTCTAACTACCAAAGCAAAAGATGAAAATTATGTATTTGAATGGCTGTATCGTAACTTATACAACAAAGAGTTCTATTTTGAAGCTTACGCTAAATTGTACAAAAACAAGGGCAGTAATACAAAAGGTATCAATGAAGATACGATTGATGGCATGAGCGTAAAGCGTATAGAAAAGCTCATTGAGAAATTAAAAAATCAAGCGTATCAACCAAATCCAGCACGACGGACGTACATCCCAAAGAAGAACGGGAAAACAAGACCGCTTGCCATCCCTATTTTCGAGGATAAACTAGTCCAAAAAGTTGTTCGGCGATTACTTGAAAGCATTTATGAGCCGCAGTTTTCAGTACACTCTCATGGATTTAGACCAAATCTTAGTTGTCATACAGCATTAAAAGAAATCCGTAATACTTTTACGGGAACTAGATAGTTTATTGAGGGTGATATTAAAGGATTCTTCGATAATATAGACCATCATGTGTTAGTTAGCATTTTAAGAAGACGGATTCACGATGAAAAATTCATCAATTTAATCTGGAAATTTTTACGAGCAGGTTATGTAGAAGATTGGGTGTTTCATAAAACTTATAGTGGTGCACCACAGGGAGGAATCATCAGCCCTCTGTTATCGAATATTTATTTAAATGAACTCGATAAATATGTGGAGCAATATATTGAAAGCTATAACAAAGGTGACAAACGAGTACACAATTTAACATATCATAATCTTGCTTCTAAGATTAATCATCGCAAAAGTAAGAATAAACGTGATTGGGCGACCTTATCCGAAGAGGAAAAGAAAGAACGCTTAAAGGGATTAAAAAACCTTTATAAAGAACTGCAAAGCCATGATAGCAAAGACCTTTTTGACCCAAATTACCGACGTCTAAAATATGTTCGTTATGCAGATGATTTTATACTTGGCGTCATCGGAAGTAAAAAGGAAGCTGAACAAATTAAACAAGACTTGACAATGTACTTAAAAGAAAAGTTAAGGCTAGAATTAAGTGCTGAGAAAACATTGATTACTCATAGCAAGAAGAATGCCCGTTTTCTTGGGTATGATATTCGTGTCGTAAGAGATTGGCATCGAATGAAAATGCCAAACGGAACCAAAAAGCGTAAATTCAACTATCAAACAAAGCTTTTCGTTCCACATGAAAAATATATTCAAAAGCTCTTACAATTAAACGCGTTAAAAATAGGAACGAATAATGGTTGGAAACCTATTCATCGCCCATATTTAGTGCATAATGACGACCTTGAAATTATTCGTACGTACAATGCAGAAATAGAAGGCTATTACAATTACTATCGCCTAGCGAGTAATGTACATGTTTTACAGTCTTTCCGTCAAACGATGAAATACAGCATGATTAAAACGTATGCGAATAAATATAAGAGTACCGTTAGTGAAATTATCACTAAATATAAGATTAATGGGGAATATGGCATTCGATATGAAGCAAAAGAAGGTCCGAGAATTGCTTATTTTACAGAGCAACGAATGGAAAAGAACGATGTGATTAAACAGCCAACAGTTGATATAGTTGAAAATACACTAATTTATACAGGGCGAACAAGTCTGATTGACCGATTACTTGCCGAAAAATGTGAATGGTGTGGTGTATCAGGTGTATCACTTGAAATGCATCATATTCATAAATTGAAGAATTTACAAGGTAAGAAAAAATGGGAACAGAAAATGATAGCTCGTAGACGAAAAACAATGGCTTTATGTATATCGTGCCATCACGATTTGCATAATGGCAAGTTAGATTAAAGTAAATGGAAAGCCGTATACTCTGAGAGGAGTACGTACGGTTTGGAGGGGAGTTCTTGGAAACCTAATATAGAAATATACCAAGGCGCTGGGTTCTCACCCTACTTTCGCGAGGCTGTAAAAAGATCGGCAGCTTCTATAATTTGTGCACATAACCATCGTGCGACACGTTCATAACTGAAAAGGTTATGCACGCTGTCCGAACGTCGCAAAGACAAGTAAGAGAGTCGTGAACTCTTCGCTCGATAGGTGGAATGAGAGGGTAACGTCTCAAAACGCCTACTCTAATACTCCGACATGCGTTATTCAAAGGTGTCATTGAATAGGGTGTGAAGCTCGGTGAAGTCGGTTGAACGCTACCGTAGTACTAGAAATCTTAGTACCGAAATGCACCTAGAGGTAGGGGCTGTAGCGGATAGGTCGGGGGTCGTTAAAAACCTAATATGGTGAGAATGTGGTAAAACACTGACGAACTAGCGAATGTACTATCTGTGAGTGGCGAGCACTTAGAAATGAGTGGGCTTGTTGAAAGAGACAAGCGCGTTCCGTGGGCGAGTAAGTATGGTGGTTTCGAAAGCTCCATGCACCGTTATAGGCGGTGGAGAGGATGTCAGGTAAGAGCTAGCACCTAAGTTAGGACATAGATAGAGTGAAGGGAACGTGGAAAGCTACCAACATGGAGCGGACACACGCAATGAAGTGGTGGAAAGGAAAAGAGGCTTCTCTATAACTTTCTTTTATGGTAGTGAGAGTAGAGGCATGAGCGTTGAAGTTTCTGTAATAGAAATGGAGCGATAGCCTCAAGTCGTTTGTTTACGTGATTTTAACTCAAACCTTCAAGGATTCTCGTATGACTAAAAAGGTCACGAGCCAACAAATGGAGCGTGATGCACCTTGAGCGAAAACTTCAAAAAGATTCCTAGAATGAAAAATACGAGACTTCGCCATGCCGAATATTATGGCATGACCGAAACATTTGATGCATTGTATGCACAAAGCAAAGAAAACCAACCATTTAAAAATTTAATGTCGATAATCACATCTGATGATAATGTTTTACTCGCTTATCGCAATATCAAACGTAATAATGGGAGTGCAACAGCGGGTGTTGATGGTGTGACAATTTATGATATTGAAAAATTGAGTACGGATGAATTTATCAAAACGGTTAATAAACGCTTTTGTCATTACAATCCACGCCGTGTAAAACGCGTGGAAATTCCAAAGCCGAACGGGAAAACGAGACCACTTGGTATTCCATCGATGTGGGACCGTATTGCCCAACAATGTATCCTACAAGTATTAGAGCCGATATGTGAAGCGAAGTTTTATAAATATAGTTTCGGGTTTCGCCCGACGAAATCCGCTGAAAATGCCATTTCAATAGCGGCTAGTCGCATCAATAATAATCAGATGCAATACGTTGTAGACATTGACATCGAAGGTTTCTTTGATGAAGTGAAACATACAAAATTAATGCGTCAAATTTGGACGATAGGTATTCAAGATAAGCAGTTACTCGTGATTTTACGGAAAATGCTAAAAGCACCTGTTGTTTTACCGAATGGCGACATTACGTATCCGACAAAAGGTACACCCTAAGGAGGCATACTTTCACCGTTACTTGCGAATATCAATTTAAATGAATTTGATTGGTGGATTGCGAATCAGTGGGAAAGTAAGAAGTGCCATTCCATTAACGACTATCTTAATAAGAAAACCGGTCTATATAGCCATCAATATCGTTACCGACAACTTCGAAAGACGTCAACGCTAAAAGAAATGTATATAGTGCGCTACGCAGACGATTTTAAAATCTTTACTACGTCACGCGCAAATGCGAAGAAGATTTTCACCGCAAGTAAAATGCGGTTAGAAGAACGATTAGGACTTTCTATTTCGGAAGAAAAATCACAGATTACAAACTTGAAAAAGAAAAGCAGTGAATTTTTAGGGTTTGACTTGAAGATGGAACGAAAAGGCTATGACCGTGTTGGAAATAAGAAATTTGTTTGTCAATCGCACATCACCGAAAAGGCGAGAAAGCGTATTAAAGACCAATTGAAAAATCAAATCAGTGCCATCCAACGAGCACCTTATGGGACAGAACTTATAAAGCAACTTCAAATCTACAACAGTATGGTCATTGGTATTCATAATTACTATCAAATCGCCACGCAAGTCAATGCGAGTTTGATACCGATTCAATATCAATTGACACAAGTAGAGCGACACCGCTTTAAACATTTGTCTTTAAAGAAACGCTCAAAAGGATACCGTATCACTGATAAAGGCATTCGACCGTACTTAAAGTCAGAAATGACGAGGTATATCAATGATTACCCCATTATTCCCATTGGCTTTATTCGAACTAGAACGGCATTGATGCCGAAAAATGGCGTTTGTAAATTTACCCCTGAAGGTCGTGCATTGATTCACCGAAATCAACGCAGTGTACCTGAATGGCAGCTTCAATGGTTACGGGAACACCCCATCACAAGTGAACGTGCAACCATTGAATTAAATGATAACCGTATATCCCTATTTGTCGCACAAAATGGGAAATGCGCTGTCATGGGTGATGAATTAATTTTAACCGAAATGGAATGTCATCATAAAACATTATGGTATGAAACGAAGGATGACCGATATGTGAACTTGGTCTTGTTATCAAGAGATGTACACAGACTCATTCATGCGACATCCGACGAAACCATTCGAAAATATACAGATATAGTGAAGCCAAATGACGAACAACGAAACAAAATCAATCAATTAAGAAAAATGGTTGGAAACGAAGCAATTTAACACGTAAGGAACAATGAACAAATCGTGGTTTGAGAAAAATGAAAGAACGTAACGAACGATGGAACGCCGTGTGCGATGAAAGTTGCATGCACGGTGTGGAGCAGGGGAAAAGGTGGCGATAATTTCAAAGTCTTACCTATTGCTATCTAGTGGCGTTCCAACACCTAGTGATGAGGATATTGAAGTGACGAGAAGAATTATAGAGGCTGGTTATATTATAGGCATTGAGTTAATCGATCATCGTGCGCGTTGTTCCTAGACAATCTGCATAGTAATATGCAATAAAACTAGGCAAAGTTATTTAACTTTGAACTTTACGCTTGAATAGGCTGGGGAAGTACCAGCTCATTATTAAATGTTGGTAATAATGCTCTGAAACTCCGACATGCGGAAATGGTTAACTACATGACCGTATGAAGCTCGGTAAAGGCGTTGAAAAGCAGACCTGTGAAGCGGTTAGTGAAGTAAGCGGGAGGCTATAAGTCTACTATGCTGACACACCAGGAATCCTCGTACGTACGGCTCGTATATTAGGGGGAAACGAATCTGAAGTTTCTCGCTTTGGTAATTCAAAGTTTAATCGTGGATTTAGTATTGATGGTTGCTAGATCTGTACTACTCCAATAAAGGAATAGTGTCTTGCGTCCTTCCAACAGCGGACAAATAGATGGTTAACGGGTTAAAGAGGACAGCTAAGGTAGAAATGGAAAGCTAAAGTGTAAGGAACAGCGGAACCTCGGAAGATAATGTTAACGGTAGTTAAATCGAAGGTGTCTAAATTGTAGGAAATGACAATTGAATTTGAGGGGCAGCAGCCCGTAGTAGCGAAGAAATTTCTGTAATGGAAATGGAGTGAAGGGGCATAGTCATTTTGATTAGTTAAATTAAATCAACTTTAGGAAAATGTAGAGTTTGTATGGGGGAACTTTGGGGTGATGATATACATATTCATCATGTTAATCCAAAACTCCCAATAGATGAAGTAAATCGAGTACTCAATTTAGCATCCCTCTACATGTCAAATGTCATCAAATGATTCACAGTGCTAAGGATTATTCGATGGTTGGAAAGACAGTATGGGAAAAAATTCTTGGTTTTAGAGAAAAGTTGAGATTAAATTAATAATTCGAAATGATGGAACGCCGTATGAGGTGAAAGTCTCACGTACGGTGTGAAGTGGGGGGAAAGAGCTCCTACTGAGTAATGTTGAGGTTGTCTCTTACCTATCACTATTCATCATCGGTGATCATCAGTTTATTAGTTTGAAAGAAAAAGGTTATTTTTAACTCTGCATGCATTTTGCAGAGTTTTTTACGTTTTAGTCTATATATCGATAAAAATCGCTGACTCTATGAAAGGGAAGGGTAGTCGCGAAAACGTTCAAAACTGACTATAAAGAGAGGCGTCGGAACATTTCGGGAAGCCTCTCATTTTTTCACACCCTACTATTTGTGTAGAATCAAATCTCTTCGTTATTTTAAAAATAAATATTTTGTATTTTTTTGCGAAAAGCTAAAAATGAAAGCGAACCTTTTTTAATATAAAACGTTATTGTATTCGTAGAAATGTCTATAATATTCACAAAAATTGGTAGCCTATTACACGTTGTCTTACAAGAATAAAAATTATATGCTAATCTATACGTACTGTTTTTGTTTGGGAGGGAATTAAAATAGTATCTTTTCCGCGAGAAGAGGTATGTGGCACTACAAATTCTTGCGTTTTTCCGTTATAATGAACGGTATGATTTTATTTTTATTCAAAAAAAGACTCTCACTTCAATAGGTGTGAGATAAATGAGTGTGTAGTTTTTTCGATAGGTGGTTAACGTCGATTGAATGAAGATAAAGCTTCCGGGTATAAATATGCGCCGGGGTGTAATGATGTCAACGAAAGTATGGCTTAAATAGAAAGGGAGTACACAATTTGTTTGGATTAGGAAGTAAAGATGTCGGGATTGACCTCGGCACAGCGAATACATTAGTGTTTATTAAAGGGAAGGGAATCGTTTTACGCGAACCTTCAGTCGTAGCAAAAAATACAAAAACTGGAGATATTGTTGCAGTTGGTAATGATGCAAAAAATATGATTGGTCGTACACCTGGCTCAATCGTAGCAATCCGTCCTATGAAAGATGGCGTTATTGCTGATTTTGATATTACTACAGCAATGATAGAATACTATTTAAAAGAAGCTTCTAAGAATTCTGGTGGAAATTGGAAGAAACCGAATGTTATGATTTGTGTGCCTTACGGTATTACATCGGTTGAACAACGTGCGGTTATTGATGCTGCTCGCCAAGCGGGTGCTAAAGATGCATTTACAATTGAAGAGCCATTTGCAGCAGCAATCGGTTCGAACTTACCAGTATGGGATCCAACAGGGTCAATGGTCGTTGATATCGGTGGTGGTACAACAGAGGTAGCGGTTATTTCATTAGGTGGTATTGTAACAAGTGAATCCGTGCGTGTTGGTGGGGATGCAATGGACCATTCCATCATTTCGTATATTCGTAAAACGTATAACTTAACAATTGGTGAACGTACTGCAGAAGCAGTAAAAATGGAAATTGGTACAGCGTTGGCTGAGGGTCCAGAAGAAAAAATGGACATTAGAGGTCGCGATCTTTTAACAGGTTTACCTAAAACTATCGAAATTTCTTCACAGGAAATCTCTGAATCTTTACGTGAAGCGGTAGCATCTATTATTGATGGTGTTCGCAAAACTCTTGAACAAACACCTCCTGAATTATCTGCAGACGTAATGGAACGCGGAATTGTACTAACAGGTGGTGGTGCCTTATTAACAAATTTAGATAAAGTTATTAGCCAAGAAACAAATATGCCAGTATTTATCGCAGAAGATCCACTGGACTGTGTTGCTATTGGTACAGGCAAGGCTCTAGAACATATTGATTTAATTCGTCAACAACAAGTT
Source organism: Lysinibacillus sp. FJAT-14222 (assembly GCF_001278875.1). NCBI lineage: Bacteria > Bacillati > Bacillota > Bacilli > Caryophanales > Bacillaceae > Lysinibacillus > Lysinibacillus sp. FJAT-14222. The sequence continues at coordinate 54,438 of NZ_LIYL01000048.1, forward strand.
AAAGGGTAAGGAGGTTTAGGCAATGCCACAGTTTTTTTTCAATAAGAAAGTAATTTTACTGCTCGTGGGCATGGTTTTTCTTGTGGCATTGATTAGCTTCTCATTACGTGATCGGACGAATGCAACTTTACCAGAGCAAATTATTAAAGATACTGTCGGCGTCGCACAATCTATTGTTGCGAAGCCGGCGAATTATATTACTGGTGTTTTTAATAGTATGGATTCCCTCTTAAACACGTACGAAGAAAATAAACGTTTAAAAGCACGCTTAGAAGAGTTTGCAGCTGTACAAGCTGAGGCAACGGATTTGAAGTCTGATAATAAAAAGCTTCAAGAGCTTCTCGATAAATCGGAGAACTTAAAAGCATTTAATCCGATTCATGCCACAGTTATTGCTAGAAATCCTGACCAGTGGGAAGAAAAAATTATTTTAGATAAAGGATCTTCACACGGTGTAGAAAAAAATATGGCAGTTATGACAGCGAAAGGGTTAGTCGGTAAAATTACATTAGTGACACCTTTCACCTCTGAGGTAGAGCTTTTATATACAAATAATCCAAACTATCGTGTTTCTGCGATGGTTTTAGGAGATAATGAAGCATACGGTTTAATTGAGGGCTTTGATAAAGAACGTAATAAACTCATTATGAAGCGAATCGATTCTAGTTTAACAGTTAAAAAAGGCCAGCAAGTCGTTTCATCAGGACTTGGCGGCATTTTCCCAAAGAATGTGCCAATCGGAGAAATTACTGAAGTAAGTACAGATGATTATGGCTTAACAAAAATGGCCTATGTAAAACCATCTGCTGACTTTTCAATTTTAGACTATGTTGTTATTGCTAATCGTTCCACTACTGTGATAGATGGGTCGGATGGTAATGCAACGAACAAGGATTTAACGAATCCGCCAGAGGCGAGTGAAGAGGAGGAAAAATGATGGTTCGTTTTCTCATCCCCTCTGTGGCGGTTTTATTATTTTTACTAGAACCAGAGTTTGCAATGCTTTCACCTATTGAAGTGAAAGGACAAATTTATTATTTAGTGCCAAGATTTTTAATCTTATATTTAATATTTATATCCATTTATTACAGCCGTCAGCGAGCGGTAATGTATGGACTTTTTTTTGGTGTCTTGTATGATGTGTTTTACATTGATATTATTGGATTATATTCAGTACTATATCCTCTTATTTGTTTTTTAGCAGGGTCTATTATGAAAATTATTCATCAGCACTTAGTTGTGACAACGACGATTTCAGTTGTTTTAGTAGCAATTTTAGAATTTATACTCTATCAATTCTTCTATCTTATCGACTTTACAGCGATCCCATTATCGGATTTCTTACGTTCACGACTACTGCCAACGATCATTGCTAATGCACTATTTTTAATGATTCTTGGTTGGGCCTTCAAATATCTAATTAATGCGCGTGTCTTACAGAGAGCACGTGAAGTTTCTTAACAAAGAGCAACGTGGGGTGAGGCATTCATGAAAAAACAGTTAGTTAATATGAAGGGAACAAAGGATGGATTTGTTCTTCGTTTAGATGATCAATGTGCGTATGTCGATTTAGTAGAAGAGCTTAAAAAGAAAGTGTCAGAAAGCGGTATCGATAGCAAAGTAGATGTACAATTATATTTAGGCTATCGATACTGTTCTGATGAACAAATTAAAGAGCTTATTAAAATTGTTCAAGAAACAGATCAACTAATTGTCTCAAAGGTGCAAAGTGAAGTACTGACTGTCCATGAGAACAACCAGAAAATGATTGAAAGTCAACAAGATACATATATAGGTGTGGTCAGATCGGGTCAGATTCTGCGTTCGCCAGGAGATATTGTTATCGTGGGGAATATCAATCCGAACGGACGTGTAGAAGCTGGTGGCAATGTGTATGTCCTAGGTAGACTCAAAGGAATTGCACATGCTGGTGTTCATGGTAATAAGGAAGCAATCATTGCAGCATCTCGTTTTGAAGCCACACATATCATGATTGCTGATCAGGTTCAAACAATGTCAGATGAACATGTAAAAGGAATTAATCAGGAAGAGATGACTTGTGCATTTATCGGCTATGATGGGCGCATTACGTACGATCAAATTCATGCGTTAAAAAATATTCGACCATTGTTAAATGGGTCTAAGGGAGGAAGCTAGTGTGGGTGAAGCGATCGTCATAACTTCAGGTAAAGGCGGTGTCGGAAAAACAACGACAACGGCTAACCTTGGAACTGCATTGGCTCTACAAGGTAAAAAAATATGTTTAGTAGATACTGATATTGGTCTACGTAATTTGGACGTAATTTTAGGCCTTGAGAATCGAATTATTTACGATTTAGTAGATGTTGTTGAAGGGCGCTGTAAGATTCATCAAGCGTTAATAAAAGATAAACGTGTAGATGAGAAACTATTTTTATTACCTGCTGCTCAAACGACAGATAAAAATGCTGTTAAACCTGAGCAAATGAAGAGCTTAGTAGAGGAATTAAAAAGAGACTATGATTATGTTTTAATAGACTGTCCTGCTGGCATTGAACAAGGCTATCGCAATGCTGTCGCAGGTGCAGATCATGCAATTGTAGTAACAACACCAGAAATCTCTGCTGTGCGTGATGCAGATCGAATTATTGGCTTACTCGAACAGGAAGAAATTTCTGCACCTAAACTAATTATTAACCGCATTCGCCAACATATGATGAAAAGCGGCGATACTTTGGATGTAAATGAAATTACAACACATTTGTCTATCGATCTATTAGGGATAATCGTAGATAGTGAAGAGGTTATTTCATCTTCCAATAAAGGTGAACCAGTAGTAATGGACCCTACTAATAAAGCATCTCTAGGTTATCGTAATATTGCCCGACGTATACTAGGGGAGTCTGTTCCACTTATGGCAATTGAAGCGGAACATAGAGGTGTATTTTCAAAACTTAAAGCGTTATTTACAAGATAATCATCAGCCTTTTCGTGCATTTGTACGAGAAGGTTTTTTTCTTGTGCATGAATGGACATGCAACCTCATATAGTGTAAAAAAAGGATGAGGGCTTGTTTAAGAAATGGAAATGGTTGGTCACGATATTACTTGTGGGTGCAATTATGCTCGTAATTCGTTTAGAGGATCAAGGTGTATTGGATACACCTATGCGAAAACTTGTTACAACATCAGCAGATTTAACTTATTTAAGCGAGCTCGGACAAAGTTGGCTAAATAAAGAGGATACAACAATTTTGGTATCGAGTGATGTTGGACAAACTGAATTATTAACATTTGCTAATGCGCAAGTTTTTAAGGAAGGTTTTTTACTGCAATATGATATGGGCCTACCGGTTTATGCTGGACAGAATGGTCTTGTCGTTTTCACTGGTCATACTAAATACACTGGTAAAACAATGACGATTGGCTATGATGATGGCACAACAGTTTCCTATGGTATGCTTGATAGTTTAGCACAACTGCCATATACAACAGTGCAGGCAAATGATTTAATCGGCATGAAAGAGGCGGGACAACTCTATATTTCGATTGAAAAAGATAAGACACATTATAGTTTAGAGCAGATTGTACAGTGGCTTGAAAAAGCGGCGTCCGATGAAGATTAAACTGCATCTTCTATGTATCCCTCTCGTATTTTTAATGATTTTTAGTGGTCAAATTGCTTATTACGCTATTATTTTATCTTCGTTATTATGGCATGAAGCAGGTCATCTGTTAGCAGCAATGCTTTGTGGTGTTAGGATAAAATCATGCGTTATTACACCTTACGGAGGGGAAATAGAATTTGAAAATCCAGCGGTTGTGCCAGCAACGTCACTCCTATGGATTGCCTTAGGGGGACCAATCGCTACTATATTAGGGATTGGCCTCGCTTTTTTTATGCCAGAATTACTTGCTACTAAGCTCATTAATGTGCAACTTGTGCTATTAGCAATCAATATATTTCCGATTATTCCGTTGGACGGTGGGAGAATATTTTTAGCGTATTTATTTTTATGCTATCCAAGCGTTCGTGCATTTGAATATTACTACTGGCTTTCCCTTACAATTGCGTCTATACTACTTATGATAACTTTATGTTACCTCCCACAAACTATTTTTTTAGCAATTCTATGTTTATTTATATGGCTTCAAGCGTTAAAAGAATGGAATTATCGAAAATATCGTTTAGCATTTGAGAAATATGTAATGAATAGATTGACTTAAAAAAAATCGTGTGGTAATATTTTAATGTTATTGTTTGTAGCACCTGTGCTACTGCAACCGCACTGGAAAGGTTTAAGTATCGTAAGATCACCTTTATATACAGGCGAGTCTGAGTCTATGAGGAGGTGCAGTAAAATGTACGCAATTATTGAAACTGGTGGTAAACAAATCAAAGTAGAAGCTGGTCAAGAAATCTATGTTGAAAAATTAGGTGTAGAAGCTGACGAGGTTGTAACTTTTGATAAAGTTTTATTCGTTGGTGGCGAAAACGTTAAAGTTGGCGCTCCATTCGTAGAAGGCGCTACTGTAACAGCTAAAGCTGTGAAAGAAGGCCGTGCGAAGAAAATCGTTGTTTTCAAATTGAAAGCTAAAAAGAACTACCGTCGTAAACAAGGTCACCGTCAACCTTACACAAAATTAGTTGTTGAAACTATCAACGCTTAATTGTGAGGTGTAGCGAATGATACAAGTTACGATTCATCATGATGAAAATAGACATGTGTCAGCATTTGAATTTTCAGGACATGCTGAATACGATGAATCTGGTAAGGATTTAGTATGTGCAGGAGCATCTACCATTGCCATAGGTACGGTGAATGCTATTTATGCACTATTACAATTACAGCCAGAAATCGAACAAGCTGCTGAAGGTGGAGGCTATCTTAAGGTAGATTTACCGTCAGATATAGAGCCTGAGATTGATGCGAAACTACAGTTAATTGTCCAAGTAATGACTGCCCAAGTGTATTCAATGGTGCAAAATTATGGACAATACATCCAAATCAACTACAACCAAGTAGGAGGTGGAACTCTATGAAATTACTATTAGCATTAGACCTTCAACTTTTCGCATCTAAAAAAGGGGTAGGTTCTACTAAAAACGGACGTGACTCTGAGTCAAAACGTCTTGGTGCTAAACGTGCTGATGGCCAATTCGTAACTGGTGGTTCAATTCTTTACCGTCAACGCGGTACAAAAATTTACCCAGGTACAAACGTAGGTCGTGGTGGTGACGATACACTATTTGCTAAAGTTGACGGCGTTGTTAAATTCGAACGCTTAGGTCGCGATCGCAAACAAGTATCTGTATACCCAGCAACACAAGAAGCGTAATCTTCAAAAAAGTTAAACATAAAGCGTAGGACTGCATTTATTGCAGTCCTTTTTTTGGCTAAATTTCAACTTCTTTCAGCAGATGTCTTTTGTACTTGTCGCTACGCTTTCGGCACAAAAGACATCTGCTGAAATAGAGGAACTCAGTCTAAGAACGCCACGTCCTGTGGCAATTTATCTGTGCGAAAGCGAAGCGACAGCAAGACTGAGTGACCAACATCATGCTGCTGACGCTACGCTTTCGCGCAAAAAACATCTGTTGGCCCAAAGCCTCCGGACGCAATTATGCCGAGGCATAATTGATTGAAGAATTAAGGGAAAAATACAGCAAAACTTGTTATACTAGTAAAGATAACTTTATTGGAGTGAATGGGATGAACAATCAATCACTAACCATTAGTGAAGTAATACGTTTTGCAAATCATGATTATGTGAACCAGCTTCAGCTTATTCGCATGAATTTAGATTTAGGTAGAATTGATGAATCAAAAAAACTTATTCAAAATTATTCGGAACAATTACAAGTACTTTCTATCCTTAATCGTCTACAATTACCGCAAACAATCGAGTGGCTGCAAACAGCAGGCTGGCGCTATCCTTCATTACCAATGAAGCTTAGCGGTGAGATAAAAAAGACTGTCACAAATAATATTGATACGGAAGTTGTAGATTACTTAAACAAAACAGTTATGCATGTTTATGATACATTAGATCCATTTACAGAACAGAGCTTAGCGCTCGATGTACGTGTTGACGATCATACATTTGCCGTGACATTCACGCTAAATGGGCTATGGAGTGCTGATGCATTCACCGAAAAAGGTTTGAAACAATTAGATATTCAAACAATTGAACAGACGAATACTTGCTGGCAATATGTATTGAATGCAAATAGGGAGTGAATTAAATGTTTGTCGATCACGTCAAGATTTATGTAAAAGGTGGCGACGGTGGGGATGGAATGGTCGCCTTCCGTCGTGAAAAATTTGTACCGAATGGTGGTCCCGCTGGTGGCGATGGCGGTCACGGTGGGAATGTTGTGTTTCAAGTTGAAGAGGGTCTGCGTACGTTAATGGATTTCCGCTACAAACGCCACTTCAAGGCTGACCGTGGTGAGCATGGTATGAGTAAAGGAATGCATGGTAAACGTGCAGACGATTTAATCGTTAAAGTACCACCAGGCACAGTCGTAATGAACGAAGAAACAGGCGTTGTTATTGCCGATTTAGTCGAGCATGGTCAACAAGCGATTATCGCAAAATCTGGCCGTGGTGGCCGAGGGAATTCTCGCTTTGCAACACCAGCCAATCCTGCTCCAGAACTTTCTGAAAAAGGTGAGCCAGGACAAGAATTAAATGTTATATTAGAGTTGAAAGTACTAGCAGATGTAGGATTAGTTGGCTTCCCAAGTGTAGGTAAATCAACATTATTATCTGTTGTTTCTGCGGCAAAGCCAAAAATAGGTGCTTATCATTTCACTACAATCGTACCGAACTTAGGAATGGTTGAAACAGATGATCATCGTAGCTTTGCAATGGCCGATTTACCAGGTTTAATCGAAGGTGCGCACGAAGGTGTTGGTCTAGGTCACCAATTCCTCCGTCATATTGAACGTACACGTGTTATCGTACATGTAATTGATATGTCGGGTATGGAAGGGCGCGATCCTTATGAAGATTACTTAACAATCAATGACGAGCTAAAACAATATAATCTTCGTTTAACAGAACGTCCACAAATTATTGTGGCAAATAAAATGGACATGCCAGATGCAGAGGAAAACTTAGAAATTTTCCGTGAAAAAGTGGGCGGAGATGCGAAAATCTTCCCAGTATCAGCGGTTTCTCGCCAAGGTTTAAAGCCGGTATTATTTGAAATTGCCGACTTACTGGAAGTGACTCCTGAATTCCCATTATTCGATGATCTAGATGAAGAATCAGATGCAACGGTACTTTACAAACACCAATCTGAAGCAGATTCAATCGAAATCTCTCGTGATCCTGATGGTACATTCATTCTTGGAGGATATGCGATTGAGCGTATCTTCAAAATGACAGACTTCAGCCGCGAGGACGGTGTACGTCGTTTTGCACGTCAATTACGTGGTATGGGTGTCGATGAAGCATTACGTGAACGTGGTGCACAAAATGGAGATATTGTACGCTTATTGGAATTCGAATTTGAATTTGTCGACTAAGAATAGGTTTTAGGGGGAAGCGTATGAAGAATGTTGCAAATCAGCGATATTATTTAGTTCGTGAAGATGTTTTAACGGATGCTATGCAAAAAACTTTGGAGGCGAAACACTTACTTTCAAGTGGTTCGGTATCTTCCATTTGGGATGCGGTAAAGCAGGTGGATTTATCGCGTAGTGCGTTTTACAAATATCGTGATGCTGTATTTCCTTTTCACTCAATTGTGCAGGAACGCATTTTAACAGTCTTTTTACAGCTTCAGGACCGTAAAGGAACACTTGCAAAGCTTTTAGAAACAGTGACAATTACGCATTGCAATGTACTGACTATCCATCAAACAATACCGATTCAAGGACGTGCTAATGTTACATTGTCATTAGATGTAACTAGTATGACATGCGAACTTGATGATTTAATACAGCAACTCAAACGTTTAGATTTTGTAGAGTCAGCAGAAGTAATTAGTTCTGGTGCATTGTAGTGACTGAAAGCAAGCTTGAATTTTTGACAGAATGTAAATAAGCTCAAAAGGAGCAGTCCCATGTGATGTAATAATATCGCTTCATGGGACAGCTCCTTATTCTATAACAATAGATAAAAGCTATCACAAAAAGTTCTATAATATCATTTAAGAGGAGAGGCAACCGCCGGAATGTTTAGGAAGCTTCACATTATGCCTCAGCACATCATTTGATGTAAAAATATAAAGTATTTTTGGGAAATAAAAATTCTAAATCTTTGCATTTTAGTGACTTGTTACTAAGAGTTATGGTGACATTTGTTAAAACGTATGTCATTTACATAAGTTGATTGGAGTGTAGACTGGGTGGCTCCTTGGGGATCATCGATAGAGGAACGAAGGCTAAAAGCATCACGTCCTGTGATAACGCCTTCGTGACCAACACCGGTGCTGCCGCCGCTTCGCTTTCGCGCAAAAACATCTGTTGGCCCGAGACCCTGGAGCGCAAGCGAAGCGGCAGCGACCAAAACGCCCAGTCGGAATGGAAATCAACATTACGTTTTGTAATGAGCCATTTTAATATAAAATTAAAAGCTACAAGTTGTAGTGAAGGAGGTAAATGTAATGACAGAGCAACAATGGGAAAAACGAATTGGATATTTAGGACCAGAAGCATCATTTACATACTTAGCAACAAAAGCAACCTTTCCGAATGAGTGGCTTGTCCCTTGTACTACAATTCCAGAATGTATCGAGGCAGTAGCAGAGGGGAAGGTAGATTTAGCTGTTGTACCACTAGAAAATGCTTTAGAAGGCTCAGTATCGTTAACGCTCGATTATTTATTCCATGAGGCGACACTATATGTTACCGGTGAGCTTCAGTTGAAAATACAGCAGCATTTAATGGTCAATAAAGCGCAGAAGGAAAGTTGGGAATCGATTGAGGGAGTTTATTCGCACCCACATGCGCTAGCCCAATGTCATAAATACTTATTTTATCGTTTCAGCCATGTACCGCTACATCAAACAACATCTACAGCAGCAGCGGCAAAATATGTATCCGAAAATCCAAGTGAGTGCATTGCAGCAGTTGGTAATGCAGCGGCAGCAGAAAAATATGGCTTAGAAATTGTTCAACCAAATATTCATGATTTCCATTTTAACCATACACGTTTCTTCGTTTTATCTAAGCAAAATATACGATTACCACAGGAATTATCAGAAGGACAGGCAAAAACAACTTTTATGATTACATTGCCAATGGACCGTTCAGGGGCATTACATCAAGTACTATCAGTATTTGCCTGGCGACAGCTAAATTTAAGTAAAATCGAATCACGACCATTAAAAACGGGCTTAGGTGATTATTTCTTTATGATTGATGTATTAGCAGATGAAAAGGAGCCTATGATGCGTGGGGCGATGGAAGAACTAGCTGCACTTGGTTGCAAGGTGAAGTCACTTGGTACATACTTTACTTATCTAACATCGGACGAGTAATAAAAGTGGCTAGGAGGAATCGTTGTGGGTGGCATTATTTTGTTTGACGGAGTGTGCAATTTTTGTGATAGCAGTGTGCAATTTATTATCAAACATGATGAAGCAGCATATTTTAAATTTGCATCCATCCAAAGTGATGCAGGGCAGGCATTACTTGCACAATACGAAGTACCAAAAAATATAGATAGTGTCATATTAATTGAGCATGGAAAGGCATATTTTGAATCCACAGCAGCACTTAAAATCTGTAGGAGATTAGATAGTTTTTGGCCTGTTTGTTATATTTTTATCACGATTCCTCCATCTATACGAAATAAAATGTATCGATTATTTGCAAAAAATAGGTATCGTCTTTTTGGACGAAAAGAAGTATGCTTATTGCCAACACCTTCACAGCGAAAAAGATTTCTCTAACTCTGAAGCTATCCAGTTTAAGTGGATAGCTCATAGTGTTGGAAAACGAAATTTTGAGAATGCTGTGACGCTTTAAATGAGGGGGATTTCTGTTCCAAGCTACTCGCTTTCCTGTTGGTGAGCGCCGAGTAGACTTCTACTCCAATCAGCGATAGCATATAAGTTTTATAAATTTTATGCATTTCAAAAATGAATGCTATGGCTACTTACCATAATCAAACGGAATAGGCTTATAACAGTGACGCTACTGTAAATCTGTTGATACTGCAGTTTCGTATAGAAAAGCATTTGTTGTTGCCGCTGCCGCTTCGTTAACACTCCGCTTTCGCGCAGATAAACAAATGGCTGTCGCTTCGCTTTCGCATATATAATACATTGTTTGTGACATGCTAGAAGATACATGCTATGTGCAGTGGTTGATTTGCTGAAGAGCTATACTTTATTTAATATCTTAATTCCATTGACATATAGTTTTTCAACAAAAAGAGCCATCCAATTTATAAAGCGGATAGCTCTTTTTAATAAGCTTCATAATTATTAAAAGATAATTTTATGGTACATATAAACAGAAAGCAGCTAGTCTCCGTAAAGGCTAGCTGCTATTAATCAATTATTTGATTTTACACGTTCTTGAAGCAAAGTTTGTTGAATTATTGATCTACAACTAAATACCCTTTTTTTTGTAAAGTTAGCTCAATTAAATCTAAAGTTTCAACAGAATGTGCAGAAATAACATGAAGATGTGTACCACCCGTTAGCTCAGATAAGTAACTTGCCTTTGTTTCGTTAACACGTTGAATAAATTTTTTTACCTCATGTCGGTTAGCGACCATAATAGAAGCGGTAATTTCGCCATAAATAGGATGTTCAACAATAACATTTTTTACTGTACCACCGCAATCAACTATTGTCATAAGTTCGTCTTCTGCATCCTCTGAGGTGTGGAAGCAAGGAATTGTACGCTCAACAGTTTGATGTAATTGTTCCTGATGCATATAAAGATATCCTTGGCTAGTTGCAATAATAGGTTCATTTCTAGCCTTTAATAATGTCATATCATTGACAATGACTTGCCTTGAAACATTAGCGAATTTAGCTAAGTCCGTCCCTGTTATAGGTGCTGTACTTTTTTTTAGCTGTGTAAGAAGTTGCAGTCGGCGTTCTTCGCCTAACATTTTTTTCATAAGAGATCACCTCTGCCTGTAATAAAGGAAGCCGTTTTCCTTAAAACCTAGTGTACCATGAAGCATTTCCTACATGCGTGAATTTTTTGTATCCAAATGAAACATTGAACATATGATACGTAGAGAAGAAGGGAGGAAAAAATTGCGTATTCATATTGTTCAAAAGGGAGATACGTTGTGGAAGATTGCGAAAGAGTATGGCGTTTCGTTTGAAGATTTAAAACGGCTCAATGCTCATCTTGCTAATCCAGATTATATTGTACCGGGCATGGAAATTATCCTACCTGAAAAAATAAACAAAGAACCGCATAGAGAACCGCATCGAGAAACAGATTGGGGAATGCATAGAGAGGGGGGACATAGAGAAGGGCACAAGGAACATATGCATAAGGAGTCACCTATAAAGCACGTTAAAGAAAAAGAGATTCAGAGACCGATGCCTCCACCGGTTGTTGTACCACCACCACCGATGCCAGAACCACAGATGATCCCAATTCCTTATCCAATGCCGATGCCGATGCCTCAGCAAGCGCCTGTTGAGCTTAGCTGGAATCAACAAGTTGTCATGCCACACGTAGAGCAAAATCAAACTGTATCACCAATTCAAATTCAACCACCACCACAGCCTATAGCACAACCGGAACTACCGCCACCACCAGCACCAATGCCGCAACCGATTTTTATCATGCCACAAATGCCGGCAGTACCACATTGTGCAAGCTGCCATCAGCCAGTACATCATCATATGTGGTGGCCAATGCCAATGCAAATGCCAATGGAATCGCAAGTAGAGGCTTATACGATGCCGGAGCAACCAACAACATGTGAAATGCCAAGCGGTCAAGTTGCTGGGATGGAGAATTTCTTAGAATCTAGTACATCTCCATTCTTCCCAATGAAGCCTGAATTTGAGCCTATGCCAGAGATGGAAATGGAGCAGTCCTGTGGTTGTCAATCACAACCAGTCATGATGCCAAATTGGCAAATGGATCCATGTCACTGTCCACCACCGTGCCCACCGCCATGTCCAATGCCATGTCCATCACATTGCCCAATGCCGTATTCGTCGGTAGGACCATGGATGACACCGCACTTTTTCCCAGGCGGGATGACGCCTTATCGATGGTAAAAAAGCGTATATCGTTGAAGAAGTAAAGCCGAATATTTGGAAGTATAAATATCAATCAAATAATTATTTTGTGAAACGTGCAAAGCAGTTAGAAATAGCAGAAAAGGTGAGGGGGATTCATCGACAGCTAGGACGTCTTGAGCCATCGCTGATCTTACCTTTAATGAAAAGTGATGATGAGTATTTAATCGTGCAAGTTTGGCAAGAAGGGAGTCATAGTGCTAATTTTGCACATGAAAAAGACCGGAAGGAATCGCTTAAGTTATTAAATACCTTACATGAAACACATAAAAAAACTACTTGGCAGCGGATGCCTGGCTTGCACACCTATTCACAGCTTTTAAAATGGCAAATGCGTCATATGCGTTTTAAAAGTAGACGAAATGAATTTCGGGCATTTTTAACGAAAGAAGAGATCGACCAAATTTTACACTATAGTGAGAAGTCGCTACAGCTAATCGCTCTGGAGGATATATCCGAAAAAGAAATAACGCTTTTACATGGAGATGTTGTTCATCATAATTTTTTATGGTGCTCAGATGGGAAATTGCGTTTAATTGATTTTGATTTGGCTCACCTTGGAGAAGCGGATGATGAATATATTTTATGGTTACATCGTGTACTGCCCGCTATAGATTATGACCTTGGTAAAATATTTGCAGAACTACCAGAACTGAAACGCTTAGATAAAAGAAAGCTACATCGTTTAAAATATCCAAATGAGCTATTGCGTGAATGGCTTTTTGCAGTGGATTTACCATTAGATCAACAGCTGATATTTTTAGATTATTTAGTGCCGTTTACAAAACGAGCCCTCACATATTGGCCAAAACTGTGGTACGATATTGATAGAATGATGAAGAAATGACCGTCTTTAGGCGGTCATTTTTGTGTGTGAACGACTACTTTTGCTATTTCTAAATGTTAAGGAAATTATAGGTTTTTATTTATGGATAACCTAGAGCATAGTATTCGTCTAGGCTAAAGCGCTATATCCTCGAGGTCGCTTCGATCCCTCGGGCAAAAGTGGTGGATCGCTTACTTTTGCTTCGGGCTCTCCAGCGCTTGTCGGATGTAAACGAGCGCTTTAGCGCATTTGTTATAGTCGAGCATTCGTTCGCTATATGCTATAATCGAAGACGATGATTGTGAGGGATTATAGAATGTATGATTATTTAAAAGGACAAGTAAAGCGTATAACTCCTGAGTATATCGTCCTTGAACAGCAAGGGATTGGCTGGCAGCTGAATACACCAAATCCATTTGCGTTCAGGACATCGGCACTTGAACAACAAATTTTTGTTCACTTGCATGTACGTGAGGATGCACAAGTGTTATATGGCTTTCCAAATTTAGACCAACGAGAGCTGTTTCGTAAACTTATTTTAGTGTCAGGAATTGGACCGAAGGGTGCACTTGCTATTTTAGCTACTGGGAATCCGCAACAGGTTATCAGTGCCATTGAACGAGAAGATGAATCGTTTTTAGTAAAGTTTCCTGGTGTGGGTAAGAAAACGGCACGTCAAATGATTCTAGATTTAAAGGGTAAACTTGGCGGATTGTTGGAGACTATTGAGCTACCGAGTACAGAAGATGAGCTACCGTTATTTGGGGTGAATCCATATAAACATGAGCTCGAAGAAGCCATTCTTGCCTTAATGGCACTTGGTTATTCTGAAAAAGAACTTGAAAAAATACGTCCACAGCTTGAAGAAAATGACAAACTCGAAACAACAGATGCATTTATGAAACAAGCATTACAATTGCTATTAAAGTTAAAATAGTGAAAGGGGGGAAAGTACATGTCTGAACGTATGATGGCTAGTGAGGCAGGTAACTATGATGAACAGTTTGAATTATCTTTACGACCACAAAGGTTAGCACAATACATTGGTCAACATAAGGTAAAGGAAAATTTACAAATTTTCATTGAAGCGGCAAAGCTTCGTCAGGAAAGTTTAGATCATGTGCTGTTATATGGACCGCCTGGACTTGGTAAAACTACCTTAGCTGCTGTCATTGCTAATGAAATGAATGTCAATGTGCGCATGACTAGCGGCCCTGCGATCGAACGTCCTGGAGATTTAGCAGCTATTTTAAGCTCACTGGAGCCAGGGGATGTGCTATTTATCGATGAAATACATCGCCTACCTCGTGCAATAGAAGAGGTTCTTTATCCTGCTATGGAGGATTTTTGTTTAGATATTGTCGTTGGTAAAGGCCCAGAAGCGCGTTCTGTACGACTTGATTTACCGCCATTTACACTCGTTGGTGCAACAACAAGGGCAGGCGCATTATCTGCACCATTAAGGGATCGCTTTGGCGTATTATTAAGATTGGAGTATTATGATCATACTTCACTTGCAGAAATTGTCGTACGTAGTGCGCATTTATTTGATGTTGATATTGAGCAAGTAGCAGCTCTTGAAATGGCGACACGCTCGCGTGGTACACCCCGTATCGCTAACCGTTTGCTTAAACGAGTGCGAGATTATGCACAGGTGCTTGGAGATGGTATGATAACGGAAGGACTTGCTAAGCAAGGGCTTGAGCTATTACAAGTCGATCCTAGAGGGCTTGACCATATTGACCATAAACTTGTGACCAATATGATTGAGCGCTTCCGTGGTGGCCCTGTAGGCTTAGATACGTTGGCAGCATCTATTGGCGAGGAACGCGTAACGATAGAGGATGTGTACGAGCCATATTTGATGCAAATTGGCTTTATACAACGGACGCCACGTGGACGTGTGGCAACACATTTAGCCTACGAACATTTTGGATATGAATATCCCCAACAAACCTAGAAGAAGGAAGTATTTTCATGCGTGTAGAAGATTTTGATTTTGAATTGCCAGAAGAGCTTATTGCACAAACACCACTTTTGGACCGTACAGCTAGTCGTTTAATGGTCGTGACGCCAGGCTCGCAAAATGTTGAGCATCATCATTTTGCTCATATTTTAGATGAGCTACAAGCTGGAGACTGCCTTGTGTTAAATGATACAAGAGTCTTACCAGCGCGTTTAATGGGCGTTAAAGAGGAAACTGGTGCTCATATAGAGGTACTGCTATTAAAGCAAATGGCAGGTACGGATGAATGGGAAACACTTGTTAAACCAGCTAAACGTGTAAAAGTCGGCACAGTTGTAACATTTGGAGATGGCTTACTGACAGCTACTTGTACAGGAGAGCTTGATCATGGTGGACGTACATTTGAGTTTAAATATAATGGGATTTTTTATGAAATTTTAGAGCGACTTGGTGAGATGCCACTACCTCCATATATCCGTGAAAAATTAGAGGACAAGGATCGTTACCAAACCGTTTATGCAAAAGAGCGTGGCTCAGCTGCAGCACCAACTGCAGGCCTGCATTTTACAGAAGAATTACTAGAGCAAGTAAAAGCAAAAGGGGTCGAAGTTGTATTTATCACGTTACATGTGGGACTTGGAACTTTCCGTCCTGTAAGTGTAGATTCAATTGAAAATCACGCAATGCATGCCGAATTTTATAGTGTAACGGAAGAAGCCGCATCTATCATAAACCGAGTAAAGAGTAACGGTGGAAAAGTGATTGCAGTTGGTACAACCTCTACACGTACATTAGAAACTATCGGCTCTAAATATGAAGGTGAAGTGCGAGCAGAACAAGGTTGGACGTCTATTTTCATTTATCCGGGATATGAATTTACGGTTGTGGATGGTTTAATCACAAACTTCCATTTACCAAAATCGACCCTTGTAATGCTTGTTAGTACATTTGCGACAAGAGAAACAATTTTAAGTGCTTATCAACAAGCTGTAGAAGAAAAATATCGCTTCTTTAGCTTTGGTGATGCTATGTTTATTCGTCCAAAAGGAGAATAAAGAAAAAATCGGAGTACTGTTTTTACTTTAGATAAGAGAGGAATTTTTTATAATATGACACAACCAGCAATTCGTTATGAGCTACTTCATACTTGTAAGCAAACAGGAGCACGCCTTGGCATCGTGCATACGCCGCATGGCTCTTTTGAAACGCCAGCATTTATGCCTGTTGGTACACAAGCAACTGTTAAAACAATGTCACCTGAGGAATTAAAAGAAATGAATGCAGGTATTATTCTGTCAAATACGTATCATTTATGGCTCCGACCAGGTAATGATATTGTGAAGGAAGCAGGGGGCTTGCATAAATTTATGAACTGGGATCGCCCAATTTTAACAGATTCAGGTGGATTTCAAGTGTTCTCACTTAGCCAATTCCGTAAAATCGAAGAAGAAGGGGTTCACTTCCGCAATCATTTGAATGGAGATAAATTGTTTTTAAGTCCAGAAAAGGCGATGGAAATTCAAAATGATTTAGGTTCAGATATTATGATGGCATTTGATGAATGTCCACCTTACCCAGCGACATATGACTATATGCTACAATCAGTAGACCGTACTACGCGTTGGGCTAAACGTTGTAAAGAGGCACATAATCGTCCAGAAGAACAAGGTTTATTCGGTATTATTCAAGGGGGAGAATACGAGGATTTACGCCGTCGTTCTGCAGAAGCACTAGTTGAATTAGATTTCCCTGGCTATGCAATTGGAGGGTTATCTGTTGGTGAGCCTAAGGACGTCATGAACCGAGTATTAGAGTTTACAACACCATTAATGCCAACTAATAAACCACGTTATTTAATGGGTGTAGGGTCACCAGACTCATTAATTGATGGTGCTATTCGAGGCATTGATATGTTTGACTGTGTATTACCAACACGTATTGCCCGTAATGGCACATTAATGACATCAGAAGGTCGTTTAGTTGTTAAAAATGCAAAATATGCACGTGATTTCGGGCCAATTGATCCGAACTGTGATTGCTATACATGTAAAAACTATTCACGCGCGTATATCCGTCATCTAATACGTACGGAAGAAACATTTGGCATCCGTTTAACGACTTACCATAACTTACACTTCCTATTGAAACTAATGGAGCAAGTACGTGAGGCAATCCGTGAAGATCGTCTTGGCGATTTCCGAGAAGAATTTTTCGAGAAATACGGCTTTAATGGACCAAATGCGAAAAACTTCTAGTCAAAAAAGTGATCTTCACCGTAAGTTGAGACATTTACAATAGGGTTTGTTGATGAGAACACGGTGAGTCGATAAAGCGAATAGAATCGATCTTTGAACTTATCGTGTTACAACAAACAGTCGGCATTCAACCTTAGAAAGTGTGTGCCTATAACAGAATGTGCTCAATCATTTGTATAATTTAGTAAAAAACACATGCAGTTCTGAGTGAATTGTGAAAATTTCTAGCAAATTATTGTCTATCATAGAAAAAATATTAGTAATATAGAAAAAATTTGGGCTTGTCCATCGCTTTTTTAGGGTGAAATAGTCTATACTAAACAAGTGAGAATTGGAAAGGGGGCAAGAATTATGGACCAACTACTAGGATTAGCACCAATACTATTAATGTTCGTTGCAATGTGGTTTATCTTAATCCGTCCTGCTAAAAAAAGACAACAGGAAACACAAAATATGCAAGGTAATTTGCAACGTGGAGATAAAGTAATTACTATCGGTGGCTTACATGGTGTAATTGACTCAATTGAGGACGCAGCTGTAACATTAAAAATTGCAGAAAATGTTCGCGTGAAATTTGACCGTCAAGCAATCGGGCGTATTGTAAATGACTAAAATTTTTATCTTCATTCAGTAGAAAATTTCCACATCACCTACTGAATAAAGATAAAGCTTCCGGCGGATGTCACGGATTTTCAAAGGAATGAATTGTGCGAACACAATTCAAATCCGAACGTAATTACGCCAAGGCGAAATTGATCTTAAAGGCGTTGTCCAACATATATGTGGACAACGCCTTACATAATATGAATAGCTTTGTCAAAATGTAAGAATTCATTTTTGACAAGGCTTTTTTGTATAAAAAATAACTTGCAAGGTCACCTTATTATAAGGGGGTGACTGTTATGGAAGAATATTTAACGATTATTTTTAGAACATGTTTCTTATATGTGTTTATACTCATCGTTTTTCGCTTGATGGGTAAGCGTGAAGTTGGTGAATTATCTGTTATCGATTTAGTGGTATTTGTATTAATTGCAGAGGTTGCTGCCTTTGCGTTAGATGATTATGAAAATCCTTTATTTAATGCCATTTTGCCAATCATCATCTTGCTAATTATTCAAATCGGTAGTGCCTTTTTATCGCTTAAATTTAAAAGAATACGTGACTTAGTTGATGGTGATCCGGCATTGCTTGTGAGAGACGGCATTATTCTAGAGAGTGAAATGCGGAAGCACCGCTATAATTTAGATGATTTATGCCAGCAATTACGTGAAAATGGTATAGCTTCTGTCACAGATATAGCTTATGCCTATTTAGAGCCTTCTGGCAATCTTTCCGTTTACAAAAAAGATGAAAAGACATTTGTTTATCCACTGATTATCGACGGTGATATTCAGGATAGGCATTTAAAGATATTGCATAAAGATGTTGATTGGTTAATGGCAGAGCTTGCTAAAAATAATATTCAGGATAGTAGCGCTGTATTTTTTTGTATATGGGAGGATAATCGGCTACATATCCAGTTGAAAGAAACTTAAACTTTCTTGGCCAACTTACGAAGATAGCGTAAATCTGTTATGCGTAACTGATTGGAAAGTAGCAAGAATGTAAATAGTAAAAACAAGGTTACACAGCTACTCAAAATTAATGGGAGTGGCATTATTTGCATCAGGAAATACTGGGTAACACAAACGGCAATAAAGCAGCTATAAGGAACAACAAACATTCTAAAGCCAGCACGTAAATTCTTACGCTGTCTTACTGTTGCAATATGCAAAAAAGAAGTTAGTAAAACGCCAAAGCCAATTGCTACAACGGCACCTTTTTCCTGTATACCAGGCTGAGAAGCAAGTACGAACATGACAAAGAGCTTACCAAGTCCTCCGTAAATGGAGTTCATCATTGCTGCACGAGCCTCACCAATTGCTTGTAATATAGAATGCAATGGACTTTGAATATAATAAAAATAAAAAATAGGAGCTAATATTTTCACATAACCACGATTTTCTTGTAAGTGAAAGAGCTTCATAGCTAATTCGTCGCCATGAACGAAAAAGTACGTGGCGGCAACACAGCCTACCAAGGAAGATAGTCGCAATGATACAGAAATACGTTCCTGTAGGAGCGGTATATGCTGACGTGCAACGGCGTCGCTAACAGCCGGTATAAGGACAATCGAAAGTGCAGCAGATACAAAAGCTGGGAATAATAATAGAGGGACTAATACACCCGAAATAACCCCATATAAAATTGTTGCTGCTGAAGCTGTCAATCCAGCCATCGTTAAAGCCTTTAAAAAAATTATAGGCTCTAAAAACCAAGTAAATGATCCGAACAGCTTGCTTCCAGCAGAAGGAAGGGCAATTCGTAACATCGGGGCAGCTGGATAAGCTTCAATTTTGTTTTTTCGTGCCGATAATTTTTTCTTTGAGACAATATAATGCATCCACAAATACAAGAAAGCAACGACCTCAGCTAGTAACGTAATACCCATAGCAGAGGCTGCTGTAACAGCAGCATTATTATAGGCAGCCACAAAAGGAATCGTAAATGTGATGAAGCTAATGCGGATAATTTGCTCAATCATTTGAGCCCAAGCTGTTGGCGTAATTTTCGCAATGCCCTGTAAATAAGCACGCAATAACCCAGAGCCAACTGCCACTGGCACAGTAAAGAGTGCAATCCAAAGCGTAAATGTCGTATGTTCATTATGTAAAAGCGTAGTCGAGATATATGGTATTGTAAGTGCAACAATCGGCATAAAGATGATCATTCCAATAAATGACCAAAGAATAGCCGTACGCATAACACCAAAGATGCTATCACGTTTGTTTTTTGCTAGTAACTCTGCTACAATTTTTGCCACAGCGATAGGTAGTCCAAGTTGAATGAGTGAGATGAAGAAAATGAACGCAGGATAGACGGTCATATAAATGCCGACTGCCTCTTCACCAGCGATACGCATAAATTGCATTCTATAAAAGAAGCCAAAGAGTTTCGATAAAAAAATCACGAACATTAAAAATAGTGTACCTCGTACAAAAGAACTCATGCCATCCGTCCCTTCTCAAGCCACAAAAATTCATTTACACTATTTGTATGCAAACATGTCTTACGATACAACTTTGATTGGAGATGATTCAAAATGAGTATGCAACATGAGCAACTATTTGAAAAAATTCGTCCGGCAATTGATAGTAAGATGGAAGAGTTTAAACATTATCAATACGATGCGATTACAGCAGAAGAACTATGGCGCTATTGTGTAGAAAAAAAATGGCGCAAAAAAAATATTGAACAATTACGTTTATATGAAATCATCGCCACTATCTTTGCGGTATCACCGTCCGATATCGTATCGTTTAATCAAGTAGAATTTTTACAAAGTAATGATTGGTTTACAGAATTGAATACGGAAGAGTTGAAAATGCTACTTGGTCCGGTTAAAACTTAAGAAGACTGTGTGAAATTTGTCAAATAATAAAAGAATACTAAAAGTGTTGAATTGACACCAAGCGCAACGTGTTTCATAATGAATATGTTGCGCTTTTTTTATTTGTATAAATATTTTTACTGACAAACCTCCTTATAGTTCTTATCTGAATTTGGAGGCTTAACAGGGATAAATTTGCGCGTTATGAACGATTGAAATAAGTAGAGCAACCTTTTTGAAGCACAGGCTACATTATTCTAAAGGAAAAGGAGGAATAAACGTTTCAAAAGGACTTGCTATTATACTTGTTTGTAGTGTAAGGAATTGCCTTACACCAATTCGAGGAGGATTTTTAAATGAAACTAAAAAGTCGTATAGTTGCATTCGTACTACTTTTGGTGATTTTTACAGCAACCATTAGTACGACTGCAGGCGGCGTCTTAAAGGACATTAAGCTTGGTCTTGACTTACAGGGCGGGTTTGAGGTTCTTTATGAGGTTAAAGAATTAAAAGAGGGACAAAAAATTACACCGGATGTTGTGACGGCAACAGCAACTGCTCTTGGTGAACGTGTCAATGCTATCGGGGTAAGTGAACCAAGCATACAGGTTGAAGACAAAAACCGTATTCGTGTGCAATTAGCTGGTGTCGAAGACCAAGAATCAGCACGTAAATTATTGTCTACATCTGCAAATTTAACATTCCGTGATGTTGACGATAATTTGCTTTTAGATGGTGATGACTTAAAGCCAGGTGGCGCTAATGATTCCTTTGACCAGCAAAATCGTCCAATTGTTTCGCTAACATTAAAGGATGCGAAAAAATTTGCCGATATTACAAGTAAAATTGCCGCTAAACCTGCAGGTCAAAATTTACTTGTTGTTTGGTTAGACTTTGAAGAGGGTGTTGATTCATATAAAGCTGAATCACAAAAAGCGAAGCCTCGTTATGCATCTGCTGCAACAGTTAGCCAAACATTAAATACAACAGATGTAATGATTAGCGGTAACTTTTCTGTTGAAGAAACAAAAAATTTATCAGATATTTTAAATGCTGGGGCACTTCCTGTAAAACTTAACGAAATTTATTCTACTTCAGTTGGTGCACAATTCGGTGACCAAGCACTGAAAAGTACAATTTTCGCTGGTGTGGTGGGCGTAGTTATTATTTTCTTATTTATGCTATTCTACTACCGTTTGCCTGGCCTTATTTCCATCATTACACTTGCCGTTTTCACTTTCCTAGTACTAGTTGTGTTCGACTGGATTAATGCAGTGTTAACACTTCCGGGTATTGCAGCTATCGTGCTCGGTATAGGGATGGCCGTTGATGCGAATATTTTAGCAGCAGAGCGTATTCGTGAAGAGCTACGAGTAGGTCATTCGGTTAAACAAGCATTCCAAATTGGCTCGAAGCAGTCTTTATCAGCAATTGTCGATGCACAGCTAACTACATTATTAGCAGCTGCTGTATTATTCCAATGGGGGACAAGCTCTGTTAAAGGGTTTGCAACAACTTTAATTATTAGTATTTTACTAAGCTTCCTAACAGCTGTTTGGGGTTCTCGTGTACTATTAGGTTTACTTGTCAACAGTGGGTATTTCAACAATCCAGCATGGTTTGGTATCGCGAAATCTACACAACATAGCTTGGATGAAAATATCGGTACATTAGATTTATCAACAAAATTTGATCGCTTTGACTTTGTACACAACCGTAAGAAATTCTATACATTCTCATTAGCTATTTTAGTGGCTGGTTTAGTAGTTCTTGGTATTTTCCGCTTAAACCTTGGTATTGATTTCTCAAGTGGTACTCGCGTGCAAATTGAAGCAGATCAAACGTTGATTAAAGAGGAAGTATCTAAATATGTAGATAGTATCGGTTTCCCATCTGAAGATATCGTTTTGACAGGTGAGAAGAGTAGCTCTGCGGTAATCCGTTATAAACATGATCTATCTCAAGCAGAAATTTTAAAATTCAAAAAAGAAGCAGGCGAAAAATATGGTCATGAGCCTGGGATAAGTACAGTGTCTCCAACTATCGGTAAAGAGCTTGTGAAAAATGCGATTAAAGCATTATCACTTGCGGCTATCGGTATCATTATCTATGTAGCAATTCGTTTCGAGTGGCGCATGGGTGTTGGGGCAATTGTCTCGTTACTACATGACGTATTCTTGATTGTTGCTGTTTTCAGCTTTATGCGCTTAGAAGTCGATATTACGTTCATTGCTGCTGTTCTGACGATTGTCGGCTACTCCATTAATGATACGATAGTTACATTTGACCGAATGCGTGAAAACTTAGGACGATATGATACGATTAAGGACCGTGAAGTGTTAGCGGATATCGTCAACAAATCACTACGTCAAACGATGGGTCGATCTGTTAACACAGTGTTAACCGTTATTATCGTTGTAGTGGCACTTCTTATTTTCGGTGCACCATCGATTCAAAACTTCTCCATCGCTTTATTAATTGGTTTAATAACAGGTATGTATTCTTCAATTTGTATTGCTGCACAAATCTGGTATTCATTAAAAATTCGTGAAATGAAAAAATCAGATGGTCAGATTCACAAAAAAGAGAAAAAACAATGGGGAACTGATGAGCCAGTTGTTTAACAAAAGACCTTAATACGAAACAGGGAAGGAACTTTTCTTTCCCTGTTTTTTTAGATGGTAACAAAAAGAATCTGCTTGCTTTCTCTTGGGGAAGCAGCAGATTCTTTTTGTTTCGTCCATTAAAGTTTAAATTGTTGTAGTAAAGACTGCAGTTGCTGAGCGTTGTCGCTTAATTCCTCAGCTACTTCATTCACCTGCTGCATTGTTGCAGCTTGTTCCTCTACTGCTTCAGTGATCATTTGTGAGTTGCCCGCTGAAATGTTCGCGCCATTTGCAATTTCTGTTACAGAGGCAGCTACTTCTTCAGCACTTGCTGAAATCTGTTCTGAAGTAGCTGAAATATCTTCAATTTGGTCGGTAAATGCTTGCACAGATTTTGTAATGGAATCGAATGCATCACCGGCTTCATGAATTTTCGCTACGCCATCCTGGACAGATGCTAAGCCTTCATTCACAGCAACTGCTACATTTCTTGTATCGGTTTGAATTTCATTTGTAATGGCGACAATTTGGCCAGCAGATTGATTGGATTCTTCAGCAAGTTTTCGTACTTCATCTGCTACAACCGCGAAGCCTTTCCCGTGCTCACCAGCTCGTGCTGCTTCGATAGCCGCATTGAGTGCCAGTAAATTTGTTTGTTCAGTTATAGTAGTAATTACTTTTGTAATTTGACCGATTTCCTCAGATTGTTTACTTAGCTTTTGCGTTAAATCGGCAATTCGTGTAGTAGCTTCAGAAATTGTATCCATCTGCTCTTTGGCAGTTGTAATTGTTTTACCACCCATATTGGCAAGCTGCGTCATATTCATGGCATTGTGATGCAAATTTTGAGTAGCCTCAGCAATTCGTTGTACACCAGCAGCTGTCTCGTCCATAGCTAGAGCACTTTGTTGAGAGGCACTAGCAGATGAAGATAAATGGTTTGACGTGTCTTGTACTCGATGTGAAATGTCGCTTGATGTTGTTGTCACTTCTACAGTGCTTGCGGAAAGTTCTTCAGAAGCAGCAGATAATTGTGTAGCATTATCCTGAACATTTTTAAGCAGTACAGATAAATTCTGTTTTAATGCATTCACTGCTGTGGCAAGTGTACCAATCTCATCTTTTGAGTGATGTTCAAGCTGAGCAATCGTTAAATCGCCTTGTGCTAATGTATCGGCTGCGTTAATCACTTTACGAAGTGGTTGAGTAATGTAGCTTTTTACAAAATGCATAAAATATAAACCAACAATTGCACTTAAAACAAGTAAGATAATTGAAATAATAATAGCTAGTGCAACTGTTTGGACAACACTTGTCTTAACTTTATCAAGCTGTTCATCATGATAATTTAATAAATCACTTGTTAGAGAGTAAATTTCTTTATTACTTTTTGTAACTTCCCCATTTATGTATGATAGTGCTAAATCTGTATTTCCACTATTAAATGCTTGTACAGCTTTTTCAGAACTTGTTAGTAAATCTTGCTGTAATTTGGTTACTTGCTTCATAATATTTTTTGTGTAATCGGAGCGAACAATGTTGGAAAGCTCCTGAATCGTCTCTGGTAGTAGTTTTTCATAACGCTCTAAATTTGACTTTGTAGTCTCATCCTTATTATTTAGAATATAAGAGCGTAAAAAGAGTCCTTGTGAGGCAAGCTCCTGCTGTATATTCTCTGTTAATTGGATTTGCAAGATTCTATGATCAAGTACCTCTACAATGTCTCCTTCTACTGACTTAAATTGAATAAATGAAATAATACTTGATAATAAAAGTAAACAAGTGAGTGAAATAAAACCGATATTTAGTTTTTTACGAACGGACATATTCGTTCCTACTTTCTTTTATTTATTAGAGAATAAATGTTCTGGAATTACTATAACTTGATATTTTTACGAGGTCAATACTTGAAAAACACTCAAAAGTAGGTAGTTAAGGTTCCTTTTTATGGTATATATAGAGGGACTTTTTCCTTTGTATATAATTTCAAAATTTCTTTCAACATTTTTTCTTTTTCTCTGAATTGATTGACAATTTCCGTAGTTTGGCATAGAATAAGGCTAACTTTTTTGTTCGATACAAGGTAGATGATCTCGGGAGCGAGGTCAACCTTAGAACAGATGAGCTGAGTTTAGATGAGAATAGCTGAGAAATTGTTGAATAAGAGTAGTAGCATAAGTGTGCAATTTAGAGAGTCAGTGGATGGTGCAAACTGATTTGTAGCTTATGTGAATGGACTTATGAGAGTCGCTAATTATAATAGCGAACGGATTCCCCACGTTAAAGGGGGTGCTTTGACTTAGATAAAACAAATCTTTTCGTCATTAACTCAAAAGATATGGCGATTTTACTGACGAACTAAGCTGAGCACATAAGGGAGAGCAAATATGCTCTAATATGAGGTGGCAACGCGGTCATGATCGTCCTCTGCAATTAGGAAAAATCCTTTTTGCAGGGGACTTTTTTTATTGTTTTTATTTGCAGGGGATGAAGACTTCGCTTTCGCACAGAAAACAATTGTTGCTGTCGCTACGTTAGCACTACGCTTTCGCACAGAAAACAATTTGTTGCCCCTACGTCCCTAGGAAAGCACCCAGTCGGAACGGAAATCAACCCTACGCTATGATGAGGATCCTTTTTTCAACAAAAACCGATTCAGCAGCTAAACATTTGTAAGTCTTACGTTAGATAGGGAAAATTTAAAAAAGGAGTTTGGTAACAATGCTATCGACGAGTTCAAGAACAAAAATGAAAACCATTAATGCTGATTCTTTAACGCCGATTTTAATTTTTAGACGCCTACAAGGGAAGCATAAATTTTTGCTTGAGAGTTCAGCACAGCATGAGGGAGCAGGACGTTTTTCTTTTATCGGTGCAAATCCAAGAAAAACGTATAAAGGCTTTGGAGATGAGATTCAGGAATATTCATATAAGACTGGAAACACATATACACATAAGGGCGATCTTTTTGTGTTACTGAAAAGATTAATGCCACGTATATCCAATACGACACAATTCCCGTTTTCAGGCGGAGCTGTTGGCTATGTTGGTCATGCTGCAACAACGACATTATCGACTAGTCAGGATAAAGTGCAGCTACCAGATGTGCATTTCCATGTGTATGAGACAGTCATTGTATTTGATCATGTAACAGATGAGGTTACATTGATTCATACAAATATTGATGCAGAAAAAAAAGAACCAAATTTAGAGGAGCTGGCAGAGCAGCTGTTAAAGGGTAGGGAAGATGAGGATACAACTTGTAGCTATGAAGCTTTTGAATCGACTACGAATGAACAATTTGTAACATCCCTGACATCTATCAAAGCTAATTTAGATGAAGATATTACAAGGGTCGTGCTGTCAAAGCGTTTTTTAGCAAAGTTCCAAGGAGATTCTTTCGCATTATATCGCCAGTTGCGTAAAAAGGATCCTGCTCCTTATATGTATTATGTAGAATTTGAGGATCATATTGTCTTGGGAACTTCTCCGGAAAGCCTAATTCGAGTAAAAGGTGAGCGTGTGATTATGACACCAACAGAGGGGACATTTCCTAGAGGTTCCACAAAAGGTGAAGATTTAGAATATGAACGAAAGCTATATGAAAACACAGATATTAGGAAGTCACATGAAGCACTTGTTTCTGCGGTACAACAAGAGCTACAGTCTGTGTGCTTCCGAGATTCCATTCAAGTCATTGAGGCGATGAGAATTGAGCGTTCAAAGCATGCATTACATATGACATCGAGAGTCGAGGGTCAAATATTACCGATGCTTCATGCACTTGATGTCTTAGCTGCGACGTTACCATCCTTTGCATCAACAGGTATTCCAAAGGATCAGGCAAAGGACTATTTAGAAAAATCTAGTCAAACTGCTGGGGTATTTGGAGGAGCTCTTGGATTTATTGGTTTTAACGGTCATCTTGATTTTGCTTTAACAGGAAAATCCATTGTTATAGAAAATGAAACGATGCATATGCAATCAACTGTAACGGTAACCAAATACACAAACGTCAAAGAAGTATTAAAACAAGTAGAAAAGGACGAACAGGAATTTTTGCAACTACTTGAAAAAGAAGGAGGTCAACACTAATGGAAGGTATTCGTCAAAAAGTACAACAACGAGAGCATTTAATGTATGAGGAAATGCTACAGGCAGCAAAATGGATGTTCCAAGATGACACACCGAAGGAACAAATCGGTAGCTTTTTAACGGCATTATCTGCCAAAGGTGAAACAGCACATGAAGTAGCGGCATTAGCTACAATTATGCGTTCCTTTGCACTAGACGTACCAGCAAAAGCAGGTGTCTATATGGATAATTGCGGTACTGGTGGCGATGGTCTTAATACATTTAATATAAGTACAACTTGCGCCTTTGTATTGGCAGGGGCAGGTGTCAAAATGACGAAGCACGGCAATCGTAAAATTTCTTCGGCATCAGGCAGCTCTGATGTTTTGGAGGCACTCGGTATTCATACGAATATTTCCATTGAACAAACTGTTGATCTGTTAGAGAAAGAAGGAATTGCCTTTTTATATGCTCCAAATGTGCATCCGAAATTAAAGAGGATTGGGGAGGTTCGTCGGGCACTAGGCAAGCCAACTATTTTTAATCTTGTCGGTCCACTTACGAATCCAGTGCCTTTATCGACGCAATTTACAGGCATTAACCGTCCTAATTTTGTCATGGAGTATGCTTCCGTATTACAAATGCTCGGGCGTGAACGTGCAATGGTCGTTTCGGGGCCACTAGGTTTAGATGAGGCGTCATTAGCTGGTCAAAATACTTTTGTCTTAGTAGATAAGGGAGACTTAATCCCTTTTTCTTTAACTCCAGAGGATGCGGGGCTCAGCTATGCACCAATAGAGGCTATTCGTGGAGGCAATGCTGATGAAAATGCTGCTATTATGCGTAAATTATTAGCTGGTGAACAAAGTGCTTATTTTGACACAGTTTTATTGAATGCTGGTATTGGGTTGTTCAGCTATGGAATTGCTGAAACCGTTAAAGAAGGTGTAGAAATGGCGAAGGATAGTATTTTTAGCGGGCGTGCCCAACGAAAATTAGAGGCAGTCGTTGCTTATAGTGAGAATATTAAAGAAGTGGAGGTCCGACAATGAATATCTTAAATAAAATTCTCGAACAAAAAAAGCTAGAAGTCGGTGCTTTACTTGAACGGCCCGACCCATTAGCGAACTTTACAGAAAAGCTGCGTCCATCATTATTTGAGCGATTGCGAAAAGCTGAAACATTACAGGTTATTTCTGAAATGAAGCGTGCTTCCCCCTCAAAGGGGCTAATCGCAGAAGGGGCAGATCCGGTGGCACAAGCAAAAATTTATGCAGAAGCAGGGGCAGCGGCCATTTCTGTTTTAACAGATAAAGAGTTTTTTAAAGGCTCCTTTGATGATTTAGCCGCAGTTGC
The DNA here is from genome assembly GCF_001278875.1 of Lysinibacillus sp. FJAT-14222. Classification (NCBI taxonomy): domain Bacteria; kingdom Bacillati; phylum Bacillota; class Bacilli; order Caryophanales; family Bacillaceae; genus Lysinibacillus; species Lysinibacillus sp. FJAT-14222. Next base: position 83,175 of record NZ_LIYL01000048.1, read on the forward strand.
AAATGCTGTTCAAACGCCACTTCTTTGTAAGGATTTTATGATCGATCGTGTGCAAATTCGATTTGCAAAGGCATCAGGTGCATCCATTATTTTACTAATTGTGGCCGCGTTAACAGATGAGGCATTACGCGATCTATATAGCTATGCAACAAGCTTAAATCTAGAGGTGTTAGTAGAGGTACATGATCTTGAGGAGCTTGAGCGTGCTATTGCAGTTGGTGCCAAACTGATTGGCGTTAATAACCGTGATTTACGCACCTTTGAGGTGAGCTTAGAACGGACACGTGAAATTGCTCAAGCTTTTCAGTTCGAAGAAGAGAAAGTATTAATAAGTGAAAGTGGGATTTGGACGCAAAAAGACGCTAAAGCGGTGGCAGCGATGGGAGCTAGTGGCGTTCTTGTAGGTGAGTCATTAATGCGCAGTGGTGATGCAGGTACTGCGCTAAAAAGTTTACAGGTCAATAAGGTGGGGGCATTTGTATGACGAAGGTAAAAATTTGTGGACTAAAGGAACGACAGCATGTACAGGCAGCAGTAGAGATAGGAGCGGATGCAATTGGTTTTGTCTTTGCACCAAGTAAACGACGAGTGACGGTTGAACAGGCACAGCAATTAGTAAAACATGTGCCAAATGGCGTTTTAAAAATTGGTGTGTTTGTTAATCCAAGCGCAGAGGAATTACGCACAGCGGTAGAAGGAGTGCCATTAGATTATGTGCAATACCACGGGGAAGAATCTCCGGAGTTTATAAGTCAACAAGGTTATCCAGCCATTAAAGCTTTGTCCGTTAGAGGTGCTGAAGATGTTCAGATGGCTGCTAACTATGATGTAGACTACTACTTATTTGATGCACCAGGCACAGATTTTAAAGGTGGCAGTGGTCACACGTTTGATTGGACCCTCTTAGAGATGGTAGGAATTCCGCGAGAAAAGTTAATTTTAGCGGGTGGTTTGCAAGCTGAAAATATTGAAGAGGCGGTATCACTTGTGTCTCCATCTATGGTAGATGTATCGAGTGGTGTGGAGACGGACGGTGTTAAAGATATAGCAAAAATAACCGCATTTATACAGGCAGTAAAGAAGGGGAGAGCATAATGGCGAATTCAATAGCAAATAGTGTACCCACAAAGGAAGGGCGTTACGGAAAATATGGTGGACAATTTGTTCCGGAAACATTAATGACTGCTTTGTTAGAATTAGAGACGGCTTATGATGAGGCAATGCATGATCAAACATTTACGGATGAGCTGGCCTATTATTTACAACAATACGTTGGTCGTGAGACGCCGTTGTACTACGCAGAAAATTTAACAAAAGAGCTAGGTGGCGCGAAGGTTTATTTAAAGCGTGAAGATTTAAATCATACTGGAGCCCATAAGATTAATAATGCGATTGGTCAAGCGCTTCTTGCCAAACGAATGGGTAAAAGGAAAATAGTGGCAGAAACGGGTGCGGGACAGCATGGAGTGGCAACGGCAACTGCATGCGCATTATTGAATCTTGAATGTGTTGTATTTATGGGGGCAGAGGATATCAAACGCCAACAGTTGAATGTGTTTCGCATGGAGCTACTCGGTACAAAAGTAGAGTCTGTAGAAACCGGTTCAAAAACATTGAAGGATGCTGTCAATGCAGCACTGCGCTACTGGGTGACAAATGTTGAAGATACTCATTATATTTTAGGCTCAGCTTTAGGACCACATCCATTTCCGAAAATCGTAAGGGATTTCCAGCGCGTCATTGGTGTTGAAACTAGAAAGCAGATTTTAGAAAAGGAAGGACGTTTACCAGATGCAGTCGTTGCCTGTATAGGCGGTGGTAGTAATGCAATTGGTATGTTTCATCCTTTTGTCGACGACGAAACTGTGGCGCTATACGGAGTAGAGGCTGCAGGCAGTGGCATTGAGACAGGAAAGCATGCGGCAGCAATTGCAGGTGGACAGCTAGGAGTGTTACACGGTGCATACATGTATTTATTACAAGATGAAAATGGCTTTGTGCAAGAAGCACACTCTATTTCAGCTGGTCTAGATTATCCAGGGAAGGGACCGGAGCATTGCTATTTACATGATATTGGGCGTGCTAAATTTGATTCGATTACAGATAGTGAAGCACTCGAGGGCTTGCAGTTACTTTGTAGAACAGAAGGTATACTACCTGCCTTAGAAAGTTCTCATGCCATTGCCTATACAGCAAAACTCGCGAAGACAATGTCTACAGATGACATCCTCGTTGTGTGCTTATCCGGCCGAGGAGATAAGGATGTTCATACTGTCCGTAAAGCATTAGGAGGAGATGTATAATGACAACACTACAGCAGGCAATTGAACAAATGAAGGTCGCTGGTAATAAAGCGTTTGTACCATATATTATGGCGGGTGACGGGGGTCTCGAAACTTTGAAGCCTACAATCCTGAAGCTGCAGCAAATAGGTGTAACGGCAATTGAAGTTGGCATACCATTCTCGGATCCTGTAGCAGACGGACCGACAATAGAGCAGGCAGGTGAACGAGCTTTAGCAGAGGGCGTAACATTACGTAAAGTGCTAGCAGCATTAGCTTCATTTAAAGAAGAAATTCAAGTTCCGTTAGTTGTCATGACTTATTTTAATCCCGTATTAGCTTATGGGTTAGAGGCATTTGCTAAGGCTTGTGTGGCCGGGGGCGTTAAAGGATTAATCGTCCCTGATGTACCACTAGAGGAAAGTGCTATTTTACATGATGAATTAAATCCTTATGGTATCGACATTGTCCAGCTTGTATCATTAACAAGCCCTCCAGAGCGAATTGCACGTATTGCTGCTGCCAGTCAAGGCTTTGTCTATGCTGTGACAGTCAATGGAATTACAGGGGCCCGCACAAGCTTTGCTAATGATTTAGACGGTCATTTTGCACGTTTACGTGAAGTAAGCCAAATACCAGTACTAGCAGGCTTTGGCATTTCAACTCCAGAGCAAGTAGTAAGCATGGGGGCACTTAGTGATGGCGTGATCGTTGGCAGTGCGATAGTGACAGCATTGCATGAAGGTGATTTGGAGAAGGTTGAGGCATTAGTGTCCGCTTCAAAAGGTGAGCTCGAGAAGTCTACTCTTTAACGGAGTAGGCTTTTTTCTTTTGAGACTGGTATTCAAGGCTTTGACGGTTCTATCCACGACTTTGACTCTTCTATCCGTCACTCTGAATCTCTTTCCATCACTGGCCGGTTCTATCCGTCGCTCTGACTTCTATCCTTCGGGTAGTTTAGTAAAACTGACGGATTGAATTGACAATCTGATGGATAAAACTATCATTCTGACAAATAGTGCGGATAGGCTAGATTTTCTGTATAATAGCCTACGTAAGGAAGTGAAAAAGATGATCCTATCGAAAAAAAGATGGCAGGTAGAGCACCCAGACGCTAAGTTTGTCCAAACATTACAAAATGACCTACAACTTTCTGCGATTGCAGCGAAAATTTTAGCAGCGCGAGGCTGCGAAACAACTGCTGACGCAGAGAGCTTATTAAATATGACAGAAGCAAATATCCATGACCCGTTTTTAATGCATGGCATGGCAGAAGCTGTGGCGCGTATTGAGCAAGCCCTTGAAAACGGAGAGAAAATGTTAATTTATGGAGATTATGATGCCGATGGTGTCACTAGCACGACGGTCATGCTCAATGTGTTGCTTGATCTCGGTGCCGATGTATCGTTTAAAATACCGAATCGTTTTATTCATGGCTATGGACCCCATGAAGCGCTATTTCGTGAAGCACATGACGAGGGTGTTCAACTAATTATTACAGTTGATAATGGTATTTCAGGTATTGACCCGATCCGTGTCGCGAAGGAACTAGGTATGGATGTTATCGTCACAGATCACCATGAACCAGGCGATGAATTACCACCTGCCGATATTATTTTACATCCTCGTATACCAGAAGGACATTATCCATTTGGCGAACTTGCAGGTGTGGGGGTAGCGTTTAAGTTAGCCCATGCTCTATATGGGAAACTGCCAACGCATCTAATTGAATATGTAGCTGTTGGAACAATAGCCGATTTAGTACCATTAGTTGATGAAAATCGCTACCTAGTAAAACGAGGAATAGAAGAAATGCGCCGTTCACTCAGCCCCTGGGTACAGGCAATGTGTGAAGTAGCCAGTGCAGAGCAAGTAAAAATTAACGAAGAAACAATCGGTTTTTACTTTGGGCCGCGCTTAAATGCAGTTGGTCGACTTGGAGAAGCGGCACCAGGTGTAGAGCTATTAATGGCTGAGGATAATGCTAAGGCAACAGCATTAGCGAAACAGCTTAATACGTGTAATAGTGAGCGCAAAGATATCGTAAAGAGTATTACAGATGAGGCGATTGCTCTTATTGAATCAGATAAAAAAATCGGGGATTCACTCGTTTTAGTTATTGCTGGAGAAGGCTGGAATGCTGGAGTAGTAGGGATTGTCGCGTCTCGTCTTGTTGAACTTTATTATCGCCCAACAATTGTACTTTCACTAGACTATGAAAAAGGAACAGCTAAAGGCTCAGCCCGTAGTATTGAAGGGTTCCATTTATATAACGAATTAGCGAAAAATCGAGATATATTGCCTCATTTTGGTGGGCATCCTATGGCGGCCGGTATGACATTATCCATTGAACATGTTGATGAATTAAGATCCCGCTTAGATGCTCAAGCAAGAGCTTGTTTATCCGAAGAGCAATTGACACCTGTACTCAATATTGATATACCACTAAAAATGGATGAAATTTCAGCTGATGCCATTGAAGAGATTTCCACGCTTGGTCCATATGGTACGGATTTTCCAAAGCCTGTTTATGTGCTTGAAGATGTAGAAATAGCCTCCATGCGAAAAATTGGAGCAGCCGAAAATCATATAAAGATTGAATTGACGGATGGCTATGAAAAATTGGATAGTGTCGGTTTTAATAAAGGACATCTACACGACGAGTTAACATATGGAATAAAAGTATCATTTACAGGAGATTTACAAATTAACGAGTGGCAGGGACGTAAAAAAGCCCAATTTATGATAGAGGATGTTCAAACGACTGAATGGCAATTATTTGATATTCGTGGTATTCGTCAAACTTCACGCTGGTTAAATACGGTCCCGAAAGAGGAGGCGACATTTATCGCCTTCCGTTCAGAGACGATGACCTATTATCAGTCTCTTATTGGTGTGCCGATTCTAGCAGTCGATCCTACGCTTTTGAATGTAGATCAAAGCAATTATATCGTATTATTAGATTTGCCACAAAATGTTCAACTGTTAGAAAATGTATTACAAAAAACAGCACCTTCCCGTATTTATGCACACTTTTACATGCCTGATTCACAGTATTTCAATGGATTGCCTACGCGTGAGCAATTCTCTTGGTATTATAAATTTTTGAAAAATCGACCTGCTTTTCCATTAAATATGCATTTGGCTGAATTAGCGAAGCATACAGGTTGGCCATTAGATGCATTAAAATTTATGACACAGGTGTTTTTTGAGCTTGATTTTGTTAAAATGGAGAGTGGACTGACGACTGTCAACGTGAATGCACCAAAACAAGCACTTACAGAGGCACCGTCTTACAAACAACGTTCAGAACAGATTGAAATGGAGCAAAAGCTTGTATATGCCCCTTATATAGAATTAAAACAATGGTTTGATGAACGATTACATTAATATACGAAAAAGTTTCGTAGGAGGAACAACAACATGGATTTAAAGCAATACGTAACAACGGTTGAAAACTGGCCGAAAGAGGGCATCAGTTTCAAAGATATTACAACAATTATGGATAACGGTCCGGCATACAAATATGCAACAGATCAAATCGTAAATTACGCAAAAGAACTAGGTGCTGAAATTGTGGTAGGTCCTGAGGCTCGTGGCTTCATTATCGGATGCCCGGTTGCTTATGCGCTTGAAATTGGTTTTGCGCCTGTTCGTAAGCCAGGGAAATTACCACGTGAAGTGATAAGTGCTGACTACGGTCTTGAGTATGGTAAAGATACGCTAACAATGCACAAGGATGCGATTAAACCAGGTCAAAAAGTATTAATCTGTGATGACTTACTTGCGACTGGTGGTACAATTGAAGCGACAGTACGTTTAGTTGAACAATTAGGTGGTCAGGTTGTTGGCTGTGCCTTCCTTATCGAGTTAACAGAACTAAACGGTCGTGCAAAAATTGGTGATTTAAACATAAAAACACTTATTCAATATTAATGGATTCTTGCTAAATGGATTGGTTGATTGGAGTGGAGACTGGGCGACTCCTTGGGGCTCATCGGACGCCCCAAGGAAGCTTTGCTCTGTGCGAAAGCGAAGCGACAGCAACAAATGTTTTATCTGTGCGAAAGCGAAGCGACAGCAACAAATGTTTTATCTGTGCGAAAGCGAAGCGACAGCAACAAATGTTTTATCTGTGCGAAAGCGAAGCGACAGCAACAAATGTTTTATCTGTGCGAAAGCGAAGCGACAGCAACAAATGTTTTATCTGTGCGAAAGCGAAGCGACAGCAACAAATGTTTTATCTGTGCGAAAGCGAAGCGACAGCAACAAATGTTTTATCTGTGCGAAAGCGAAGCGACAGCAACAAATGTTTTATCTGTGCGAAAGCGAAGCGACAGCAACAAATGTTTTATCTGTGCGAAAGCGAAGCGACAGCAACAAATGTTTTATCTGTGCGAAAGCGAAGCGACAGCAACAAATGTTTTATCTGTGCGAAAGCGAAGCGACAGCAACAAATGTTTTATCTGTGCGAAAGCGAAGCGACAGCAACAAATGTTTTATCTGTGCGAAAGCGAAGCGACAGCAACAAATGTTTTATCTGTGCGAAAGCGAAGCGACAGCAACAAATGTTTTATCTGTGCGAAAGCGAAGCGACAGCAACAAATGTTTTATCTGTGCGAAAGCGAAGCGACAGCAACAAATGTTTTATCTGTGCGAAAGCGAAGCGACAGCAACAAATGTTTTATCTGCGCGAAAGCGAAGCGTCAGCGGCAAAGCGCCCAGTCGTAACGGAAATCAATCTCTCGTTTTGCCGAAGAGCCATACTTTATTTAATATGACACATTGATTTCATGGGCATAAAGTTCTCAAGAAAAGCGTCACATTTTTGTGGCGCTTTTTTTATGATTTATAAATGAGATGAGAAATTAAAAATAAGCAATAAAGACACTTTAAATGAGGGCGAGTTAGCTTTGTCATATTATGTAATCGATGCTTTTACAGAAACAAAATTTGGCGGTAATCCAGCAGGCGTAGTAATCCATGAGAATTTAGACGAAGAGTTTATGCAGAAATTTGCTGCAGAAGTTCGTTTTTCAGAAACAGCATTTATTAAAAAAATAGACAATAAAAATTTTGAAATAAAGTTTTTTACACCAACTGCACAGGTTGAACTTTGTGGACATGCTACTATTGCATCCTTCACGGCATTATTAGACAGTTGTACTATTGAAGATAATAATACATATTTTATAAAAACATTTGCCGGCACACTTGCTGTTGAAGTGAATCAATCATTTATCATGATGGAGCAAGCTGAACCTCAGTTAGGAAGAGTATTTGATGATTATAATAAGTTGGCTGCCCTTTTTAAAATTGATAAAAACCAAATAGGAGATATAAATTTCAATATAGTGCCGCAAGCTGCAAGTACAGGTCTTTGGGATATACTCTTCCAATAAAAACAAAGGATGCTTTGTATGCTTTAAATCCTGATCTTAAAGCACTTGCTGAATATACAAAAATCAATAAAGTGGGAGGCGTTCGTGCATTTACGCTCGACACAAAAGAAGGAATAGCAGAGAGTAGAAACTTTTGCCACTCTACGGTATTGATGAGTAAGCTGCAACAGGTACTTCAAATGGGGCGTTAACCTATTATCTTTTTCATAACCACATACTAAATGAATTTGATCAAGAGTACTTATTCCTTCAAGGGCATTGTATGGGTAGACCTTCAAACATCATTACAAAATTAATAAATAAAGATAATCCAAGAGTGATGGTAGGAGGGCAAGCAAATATTTTGTCAAAAGGGGAACTATGCTAGGAATGACTTCTCATCATATAATCGAACAGAATAGATTTATAACATCGCTGCGATGGTATATTTGCAATTACTGCCGCGGTTTTTTACATATTTTCACTATAAATTCAAATAACATGGCAGAAGATGTATGCTATGTGGATAAGTTGATTGGAGTGGAGGCTGGGCGACTCCTTGGGGATTAGCGTCACAGATGAGACCCTGGAGCGAGCAACGCGAGTGAAGCGGCTCATCGGACGCCCCCAGGAAAGCGCCCAGCCGGAACGGAAATCAACCCCACATTTTGCCGAAGAGCTATACTTAAATGACACCTTAATATAATTGACATAATCAACAATGCAGAATCCATTTTGATCAATCATTTTCAAAATGGATTCTTTTGTTTAGGTCCGTTTATTTATTCTTCATCATAAGATTTAATTATTTTTTGAATAGTTTTCAATGTTTCATAAAACTCCTCGTATTTCTCTATGCCAATATCATTGATAATTCTTTCTTGGATATCTTGCCAAATTGGAGCAGCCTCGTTTAATTTTTCAACCCCTTTATCAGTTAGTGTAATGATCTTTGTTCGAGCATCTTGCGGATCTCTCATTAAATCTACATAGCCATTTTGCTTTAACAAGTTAATATTGCGTGTAATAGTTGTTTGATCGAGCAGCAATATTGCACCTAGTCGACTTATGGAAACTGATTGTTGATGGGCAATATTTGCTAGCATGGAGTATTGTGTAATTTTTAAGCCAGTGGGCTGAAGTAATTTATCATACAATTGTGTCACGACTCTTGTTTTTTTTCGAAGGTTTGCACATACACATATTTGTGTGTAATCTATATTCTTCATTGCTCCGTACTCCTTTTCGAATTGGTTCAATATTATAGTAGCCTTATTGATTTATTTTGTTAAGCTGGAAAATGTTCCTTGACAGTAATAAAAGCGATTACTAAGATTATATATGTATATACATGTTTTTTAAAGGAATTTACCCCAGTAATATATGCATATACATATATTAAACAGTAATCTTTTTCATTAAAGAGTATTTCAAAAAATCTTTCAAGAAATGAAGGTGTCAAGATGAAGCGTATTCATTATAGCTGGTTTATTTTAGTCGTAACCTTTTTCTCAATTATTGTTGCAGGTATTACAATGTCATCATCAGGGGTTTTTATAGACTCTTTTGAAAAAGAATTTAATTGGGATCGCTCTTTAATTGCATTAGCTTTTGCAGTTAGTTTATTTTTATATGGTTTTTCAGGTCCATTTATGGCGGCATTACTAGAAATAGTCGGTTTAAAGAAAATGATGTTAGGTGCGATGGCTACATTATTAATAGGTATGACGCTAACGCTTTTCATGACTCAATCATGGCAGTTAATCATTATTTGGGGCGGTATTATTGGTTTAGGAGCGAGTCTCTTTTTAACTGTGTTAAGTCCCTATGTAGCCAATCATTGGTTTGTGAAAAGCAGAGGACTGGCAGTAGGGATTTTAACGGCGAGTACAGCGACAGGGCAGTTAATTCTCCTCCCTGTATTGGCAATTATTATTGAACATTCTTCTTGGCGATGGGCGATTGGATTGATTCTCATCTTAAGCATTGTTATGTTCATTGCTATTTTTTTGTTTATCAAAAATAAGCCACAGGATATTGGAATTCTTCCGTATGGAATGGAAGAAGAGCTAGAATTGCATCAAGAGAATCAGAAGAAAAATCCGATTAGAATTGCTTTTAGCGGTTTATTTGAGGCTATAAAGGTGAAAGAATTTTGGTTATTAGCGGGAAGTTTTTTTATTTGTGGACTTTCAACTAGTGGGTTAGTTGGTACTCATTTTGTTTCTTACTGTATTAGCTTTGGAGTTCCTTTAGTAACCGCTGCATCCTTTCTTTCTTTTATGGGAGTGTTTAATCTCGTTGGTACCACTTTATCAGGTTGGTTGTCTGATCGTTTTGATAATCGATGGTTATTGTTTTGGTATTATCTTTTAAGAGGAACGTCTCTTCTTATACTCCCATATGCATTAATGCAAGGATCATTCACTTTATTGACAATCTTTACAATATTTTATGGATTAGATTGGATTGCCACAGTACCCCCAACGATTAGTATTTCTAGACAAATTTTTGGTACAAATAAAAGTAGTATTATTTATGGATGGATTTTCGCATCTCATCAAGCAGGAGCTGCAGTTGCTGCTTATGGTGGAGGCCTTATCTATAAGTTTTTCAATTCATATACTTGGGCCTTTTTCCTTGCAGGGATGTTCTGTGCATTGGCAAGTTTATTTGTCATCATCGTGAAAAAACAAACACCTCATCAAGCCAATATTTGATAATCAAAAATCAATTTAAAAAGTTGAACCGATAATATATATTGAGCTCAACTTCACAGTGTTGTAAACAAAATGGTCAAGGGAATCTGTAAAAATGTTGTGGCGCTTTAAATAGATTGATTTCCGTTCTGGGCTACTTGCTTTCCTGCGGGCGCGATTCTTGACGCTCCCATGAACCTCTGCTCTGTGCGAAAGTGAAGCAACAGCAACAATGTTTTATCTGCGCGAAAGCGAAGCGTCAGCGGCAAAGCGCTCAGTCGGAACGGAAATCAACCCCCTCTTTATGCCGAAAAACCATACTTCATTGAAGCAATGGTTTACCACAAACATGAAGTTGAAGCCAATAACATATCGGCTTCAACTTTTTTGTTCAAAAATATCAAGCGTGTTGATTAGGGAAATATAGGTTTATTATTGAGTGATAAAAGGATTTTTTTATTGATACTTTGCTAATGTATGCCCATTTTAACTGATTGTAGCGAAGGGCTACTCGACTCCCGCGGGAAAGCGAGACAGACGAGACCCTGCACGGAGCGTAGCGGAGGAAGCGGCTCGACGCTCGCCCGCAGGAAAGCGAGTAGCCCGTAGCGGAAATCAGAGCCCTCTAATTAATTAGGATGGATAAAAAATGGTTAATCAACACACCTGCAAAAATATAATAAAAAATTTTTGACTTACACCAAACAAAAGTTTATAATGTAAACAAATATAATAAAAGGTGATGCTATGAATGAAAGAGAACAGGCGATCCTTGCATTAATTCGCCAGAATCCGTTTATGTCTCAGCAAGAGATGGCAGATAAGATGAATCTGTCACGTCCAGTCCTTGCTAATTTAGTGTCGAGCTTAACGAAGCAGGGGAAAATTGTCGGTCGTGCGTATATTTTGCCCGAGGAAAATGAAATTGTTTGTATCGGTGGAGCAAATCTTGACCGAAAACTTCATGTAAAGGGAAACGTCCAGTTCGGTACATCCAATCCTGCTAGTTCTTCATTTAGTGTAGGTGGTGTTGGCCGCAACATTGCTGAAAACTTAGGTAGATTAAATCATCAGGTTACATTACTGACGACTGCCGGCAAAGATGCCGATTGGCAAGTTATCCAAGAAGCTTCAGAGCCATTTATGAATTTACGTTATGTGGAGCAGCTTCCTGATGCTTCGACAGGTTCCTATACTGCGATTATGGATGAGCAGGGAGAACTAGCACTAGCAGTAGCAAATATGGAAGTATATGACCTTTTGTTGCCAAGTTTGCTAAAAAAACATGAGGCAATGCTAATGAATGCAGGCTGCTTTATTATGGACTTAAACTGTCCAAAGGAAACAGTAGCTTACATTCAGCAGGTGGCGATTGCTCGAGAAACTCCATTTGTCATCGTGCCGGTATCTTCACCAAAAATGAATCGACTGCCAGATACGTTGCAAGGTGTAACGTGGTTTATTTGTAACACAGATGAAGCAGAGACAATTGTCGGTCATACAATCGAAGGCTCTGCACATTATGAAAAAGCTTTACAGCAACTTCTTAAATTAGGTGCTGAGCATGTAATTATTACAGCTGGTAGCAAGGGTGTGTATGCAGCTTCAACTACAACGAAGCCAAGTCATTTCTCTGCTAAGACTATAGAAAAAATTGAAGATGTGACAGGTGCAGGAGACGCCTTTGTCAGTGCTGTAATCCATAGCTGGCTTACTGGGCAATCCATTGCAACATGTATTGATGCAGGCTTAACGAATGCCAAAAATACGCTAGCATCTCCATATACAGTAAGACCTGAACTATCAGTTGATTTGTTAAAAAGTGAAATGGAGGAATAACAACATGAAAGAATTCATCGTATTATCAGAAGAAGTAAAAGCAGGACAAGCAAAAGGTTTACCAATCGTAGCATTAGAATCAACAATTATTTCTCACGGAATGCCATATCCACAAAATGTAAAAACAGCACGCGAAGTGGAACAAATTATTCGTGACAATGGTGCAGTACCAGCAACTATTGCATTAATCGATGGTAAAATTAAAATTGGTTTATCAGATGAAGAACTTGAAATGTTCGGTAATGCACAAGGTGTAGCTAAAACATCTCGCCGTGATCTAGGCTATCTTTTAGCAACAAAAAAATTAGGTGCGACAACAGTAGCTGCAACAATGATTTGTGCAGAATTAGCTGGCATTGAAATTTTCGTAACAGGCGGTATCGGTGGTGTACACCGTGGTGCTGAAACAACAATGGACATTTCAGCAGACTTAGAAGAATTGGCACAAACAAATGTAGCTGTCATTTGTGCGGGTGCTAAGTCTATTTTAGATATTGGTTTAACTTTAGAATTTCTTGAAACAAAGGGTGTACCAGTTGTTGGATTTGGTACAGATGAAGTTCCAGCATTCTATACACGTCAAAGCGGTTTTGATGTAAACTTCAAGCTCGATACTCCAGCGGAAGTGGCAGAAATGCTAAGTGCAAAATGGCAATTAGGCTTAAAAGGTGGAGCTGTAATTGCTAATCCAATTCCAGAGTCTGAAGCACTTGAGCACTCATTCATTACAGAAATCATTGAAAAAGCTCTAGTAGAAGCAGGAGAAAACGGTATTCACGGTAAAAACGTGACGCCATTCTTACTTGGCAAAGTTAAAGAATTAACAGAAGGTAAAAGCCTTGATGCCAATATTGCATTAGTAAAAAATAATGCAGTAGTTGGTGCTAAAATTGCTGTAGCTTATAATAAATTAGGCTAAACAATTATATAAAAGCACATATTTTGAGGAATCCACAATTTACAAGAAGAGAGACTCTTTGCGAAATATTACATTCGCAAAGAGTCTTTTTATTCATTTCAGAGAGTATTTTTTCCATTTTTCACATTGTTCACGAGAATAACTAAACAAAATGACACAGTTACTTTACAATAGCCCATAATATTTTATACAATTAAATTTATATCTAATTTGAAAAATTTGACGAGCAAGGTGGACATGTTATGGCGAAAGAGCAAATTTTGACTCCCGAGGACGTTTTTGAGTTAGTCAAATCCTACATGAATGATGAAAATGTCGCATTCGTGAAAAAAGCATATGAATTAGCAAGGGATGCCCATATTGAGCAATTCCGAAGCTCAGGTGAACCGTATATTATTCACCCGGTGCAAGTAGCTGGTATTTTAGCTGAATTACAAATGGATCCTGAAACAGTTGCGGCTGGTTTTTTACATGACGTTGTAGAGGATACAGATTTTACGCGTGACGATTTGGTTCGTGAATTCGGTGAAGAGGTTGCAATGCTTGTAGACGGTGTAACAAAGCTTGGGAAAATTAAATATTTATCTAAAGAAGCGCAACAAGCAGAAAATCATCGAAAAATGTTTGTAGCAATGGCGCAGGATATTCGTGTCATTTTGATTAAACTGGCTGACCGTCTACATAATATGCGCACGTTAAAGCATTTGCCTGCAGAAAAACAACGCCGTATTTCTAAAGAGACGCTTGAAATTTTTGCACCACTTGCGCATCGTCTAGGGATTTCGACTGTAAAATGGGAGCTTGAGGATACAGCACTTCGTTATTTAAATCCACAGCAATATTATCGCATTGTCAGTCTTATGAAGAAAAAACGTGACGAGCGTGAAGCATATTTAGACAATGTTATGGCTGAGATGAAGTCACAGCTTACAGAGGTTGAAATTGAAGCAGATATTTATGGTCGTCCTAAACATATTTACAGTATTTATCGTAAAATGGTATTACAAAAAAAACAATTCAACGAAATTTATGATTTATTAGCCATTCGTGTACTTGTCGATAGTATTAAAGATTGCTATGCCGTGCTTGGAATCGTTCATACTTTATGGAAGCCAATGCCTGGACGTTTTAAAGATTATATTGCGATGCCAAAACAGAACCTATATCAATCACTGCATACAACAGTAATTGGCCCTTATGGTGACCCATTAGAAGTTCAAATTCGTACGAAGGAAATGCATAAAATTGCCGAGTACGGGATTGCAGCGCATTGGGCGTATAAGGAAGGTAAAAAAGTTGATAATGAAAAACAAAATGTCGACCAAAAATTAACGTGGTTCCGAGAAATTTTAGAATTCCAAAATGAGTCTTCAAATGCTGAGGAATTTATGGAATCGTTAAAATTTGATTTATTCTCTGATATGGTCTATGTATTCACGCCTGAAGGAGATGTCATTGAATTGCCAGCAGGCTCTGTACCTATCGACTTTGCATACCGTGTGCATTCAGAAGTTGGAAATCGTACAATTGGCGCGAAAATCAATGGTAAAATGGTACCGCTTGATACACCGTTAAAAACGGGAGATATTATTGAAATTTTAACTTCTAAGCAATCTTTTGGTCCGAGCCGCGATTGGCTAAAAATAGCCCAATCCTCTCAGGCGAAAAATAAAATAAAGCAGTTCTTCAAACGTCATCTTCGTGAGGAAAATATCATCAAAGGTAAAGAGATGATAGAAAAGGAAATCCGTGCACAAGATTTTGACATGAAAGAAACGATGTCAGCGGAAAATTTGAAACGTATTTTCGACAAATTTAACTATACAAACGAAGAAGATTTATATGCCGCTGTCGGTGTGAATGGTATAACAGCACAGCAAGTTGTTAATCGTCTAGCAGAAAAACGTCGCAAAGAGCGTGAACAGGAAGAAGCGCTCGAAAAAATTGAGCAAAAAATGAAAAATCCTATTCCGCAAAAACGTACGGAATCGGGTGTTATCGTAAAAGATATCGACAATATGCTTATTCGACTTTCACGTTGCTGTACACCAGTGCCAGGAGATGAAATTGTAGGCTTCATTACGAAAGGTAGAGGTGTTTCAGTGCACCGTGCAGATTGTCCAAATATTCAAGTTGAGGATGAGCAAGAGCGCTTAATAGAAGTTGAATGGGAACACGGACTTACTCCTGAGAAAAAAGAATACCCTGTCGATATTGAAGTTTCAGCCTTCGACAGACCAGGCATTTTAAATGAAATCATGCAAATTGTTAGCGAAACGAAAACGAATATTTTAGCAGTGAGTGGTCGTGCAGATCGCGAAAAAATGGCAACGATTCATTTAACGATTTCGATTTCAAATATTTCGCATTTGCATAAAGTGGTAGAACGTATTAAACAAACACCTGATATATATTCAGTACAACGTGTTATTAATTAATTGATATTTTTTACTGAATTGATAGTTGGGTAAAGTAACTTTACTGTGTACCAAAATTGAATCTTCTGGTGCATACAATGGCAGAATTGAGGTTTTAAAGAATGAAAGTAGTTTTACAACGTAGTAAAGCAGCCTCTGTTATTGTTGACGGAAAAGTAACGGGAGCTATTGATAGCGGTTATGTTCTTCTGGTAGGCATTACACATGAGGACACACAAGAGGATGTTGAATATTTAGCAAAAAAAGTAGCTAATCTCCGCCTTTGGGAAGATGCTGATGGAAAAATGAATCATTCCATTTTAGAGCGTGGAGGAGCTATTCTATCCGTCTCACAATTTACATTGTATGGGGATGCAAAAAAAGGAAATCGCCCAAGTTTTACAAGTGCGGCAAGACCAGAAGTTGCGAAACCGTTATGGGAGGCTTTTAATAATGCCTTACGTGAACACGGTTTACATGTGGAGACAGGGATATTTGGTGCAATGATGGATGTTGCACTTACAAATGATGGTCCGATTACAATACTTCTTGAGTCAAAATAGTGGTACATTTCCTATAATTCCTTCATACATTAAAAAGTATGGTTAGTTTTGTAGGAAGGAAGTGTATTGAAGATGACGCAGATGGGAAGCATATCAAATCCATATTTATACGAAACTCTTAACATGATGGTTGGTCAGCCAATCGTAGTGCAAACCGAGAAAAATATCCAACAAGGAAAATTAATCTCTGTATTACCTGACGATATCGTTGTAGAGGTTAGCCGTACGCCGTTCTTCATTCGCATGGAGGAAGTTTTATGGGTTACATTGGCAACAAACAAAAAATAAGCGCATAAGGACCTTCATACTCATATACTATGAGTTGGAGGTCTTTTTTGTTTTAACTTATTTCAGCAGTAAGAAGCATTCGCCTATTTATCGATAGAAATTTACCTACACCAAATTAATGAGACCAACGCAATGATTACACTAAGAATAATCATAGTATAAAAGGTTTCTTGGGAATATTTGTAGAAGCATAATCTATAATAAAATAAAAGAAATTGCGTTAGTTAAGAAAAGAGCAGTAGAAAGGAGGGCATAATATGAAAGAAATCATATTAAAACCGCAAATTTGGCTGATAATAGTAAAAAAGCTGCAAGGGAAGCACAATTCTACTTTCCTTAGCAGCTTTTTTAGTGAAAAATTATTGGTTTTCGTTAAAGTAATTTAGAATGCCTTGATAGATGCCGAGAGAAGCTTGTTCTCGGAATTTAGCGGTTGTAATAAAACGTTCCTCACTGGCATTACTTAAGAAGCCTAGCTCAATGAGGACAGCTTTTTGACGATTTTCTCGTAGAACTAAATAATTACCTTGTTGAGTACCACGATCCTTTAAATCGATTTTACTTGAAAGTCCGGCATTTATTGCCTCTGCAAGGCCCTGTTGATTATTGTTCATATAATATGATGTGAAGCCATTTATGGAGCTATCATCCGTTGCATCATAATGAATACTGATAAAAGCATCTGCTTCATACTGGTGCGCAATTGATACACGTTTACGGAGTGCTACATACTCATCTGATTCTCTTGTCATGATAACATTTGCACCAGCTGCACTCAGCTTTGAAGCAAGGAGAGATGCTGTTTTCAAAGTAATTTCCTTCTCATTTGTTCCACGTTGTCCGGTAGTGCCGTGATCATTACCACCGTGCCCAGCATCTACGACTATAGTTAGTCCATTTAAAGTGCCTTTCTTGCGCGGTTTGGGTTTTTCCTCTTTTGTTGCAGTAGCAGCTTTGCTTGACGAAGTAGTAGTAACAACCCAGTTCGCCACAAATGCAGTTTTATCATCTACTTGTATTTCATAAAAGTCATCTTTAGCACCTACAATAGGGTAGGTTTCACCAGCATCTACACGTTCAACAACATCAGCAGCTGTTGTTGCATCTGTCCGAAGGTTTGTCCCATTGTAAATGATTGTGACAGATTCAAGCTCTGACGAAGAAGAAGATTTTGATGTCGTTTTTTTATTTGAAAAAGTACCATAAAAGCTATACACCCAACCTGCTTTTTTATCGTTATATTGAATTTGTACCCAGTTATGCTCCTGAGCCAGTACTTTATAGGCTTGTCCTTTTGAAACAGTACCTATTTTTTTAGCATTTAAGTCTGGATCTTTACGAACATTAAGTGTATCCACTAAAACTGTAAATGTTGTATCTTTGTTGACATTCTTTGTAGATACTTCGACTTTAGGTTCATCAGCTTCAGCCTTTTTTTCAGGTAGGTCATTGATTGTAACATAGTCCGTGGATACCCAACCAACTAGTCCATTCCAATCTATTTTCGCCCATTCGCCATTTTTTTCAATAAGATTTGCTTGGTTGCCTGTTGATAATTGTCCAAGAACTGCTGAAGAAATATCAGGCTCAGTACGGATATTTAGACGATCGACCTGTGAAATCAACGTTTGATCAATCGTTTGTTTAGCGTTAGTTGGAGCTGTAAGCCAGGATGCTACCCAACCTTCATAATTACCTGTTTTTACTTGAATCCAGTCACCCTCACGATTAATAGAGGTTAACGGATCACCCTCTTCTAATGTTGTTATGATTGGATAAGACAGTCCAGGTCCCTCACGTAAATGAAGAATCGTTCCAGTTACTTTTAGATCACTGGTGTCGGCTAGTGCACTTTGAATATTGCTCTTACTCGGAATCGCAATTGTTAACACTAGTGCGAAGATGACTATAATATGTAAAAATTTTGCCCTCATCAGATTCCTCCTATTCCTTGTGCTATTTTACCATGCTTTAGTAATAGAATTCGTGGGAAAAAGGTAATGGAATTTGTTATTTTAACGACTGTATTGTAAAAAAAACAAAAACAGTTGACATTGCCTTTCGTTGTGACTAACATAAAGGGTAATCAAAAAATGATTAACCGCTTATGACCAAGCAAGTAGCGTGTACCTCTATTGGAAAAGAGAGGGAAAGACCTAGGCTGCAATCTTTCCTACAAAAATGTATTACGTGAACAACACTTGAGAGGCTTTTTTCTGAAAAGTAATGCTTAGTAGGAAAAAACGGAATCGGCCGTTATCCGATTAGGAGGAGGACGCATGTATTTGATGCGTCAACTAGGGTGGAACCGCGGAAGCTTATACAGCTCTCGTCCCTTGCAATATGCAAGGTGGCGAGGGCTTTTTTATTGGACAAATTTGAGGGGAACGTTGCTCAGCATGAGAGAAGTCCAGAGGTAAGCTTGCTCATAAGCAATCTATAAGGGAGGTATTTATATGAATTTTAAAGTGCCGCGAGGGACACAAGATATTTTGCCTGGTCAATCTGAAAAATGGCAAAAGGTTGAAGCGATTATCCGTGATATCTGTCATGTCTATCGCTACAATGAAATTCGTACACCAATTTTTGAGCAAACAGATTTATTTGCGCGTGGTGTCGGTGAAACAACAGATGTTGTTCAAAAGGAAATGTATACATTTGAAGATCGCGGTGGCCGTTCGTTAACATTGCGTCCGGAGAATACAGCTGGTGTAGTTCGTGCTTATGTTGAACATAAAATGTTTGGTGCACCTGATCAACCAGTAAAGCTCTCATATTTAGGACCAATGTTCCGTTATGAACGTCAACAAGCAGGCCGCTATCGTCAATTTGTTCAATTCGGTGTAGAAGCAATTGGCTCAGCTGACCCAGCTATTGATGCTGAAGTAATAGCACTAGCAATGGATGTTTATGAATCATCAGGTTTAAAAGATTTAAAATTAGTCATCAATTCACTTGGCGACAAAGAAACACGTGAAACACACCGTACAGCCCTGCTACAACACTTTGAACCACATATCCATGAGTTTTGTTCAGATTGTCAAAACCGTTTGCAAAAAAATCCACTGCGTATTTTGGACTGTAAAGCAGACCGTGAGCACCCATTAATGAAATCTGCTCCTGCGTTAACTGATTTCCTAACAGAGGAGTCAGCAGCCTATTTCGCTCAAGTTAAAACGTATTTAGATACACTTGGTATTACGTATGAGGTCGACCCAAATCTTGTGAGAGGTCTTGATTATTACAACCATACGACTTTTGAAATTATGTCAACGGCTTCTGGCTTTGGCGCAATTACTACACTCTGTGGTGGAGGTCGCTATAATGGTCTTGTTCAAGAAATTGGTGGACCAGAAGTACCTGGTATCGGTTTTGCATTAAGTATTGAACGTTTGTTGCTTGCACTTGAAGCTGAGGGTGTTGAATTAGATACCGCATCAGGACTCGATGTCTATATGATTGCTATGGGCGATGAAGCAAAGCAAAAGACGGTAGAATTAACAAGTACCTTCCGTGCAAAGGGCATTTCTACGGAGATGGATTATTTAGATCGTAAAATGAAAGCTCAGATGAAATCCGCAGACCGTTTAGGTGCAAAATATACGATCGTTTTAGGTGAAACAGAGCTTGAAGAGCAAGCAGCTACTGTTAAACATATGGAATCAGGTGAACAACAAAAAGTCATGTTCTCAGAATTAGTGAACTATCTATTAAAACAATAAACGAACACAAGCTGTTAAAACATAAATCGTTTATGCCAATACAGGATTTTCTGTCTAAATGATCCAAATATCTATGTCATTTTGGACAGATAATTCACCTTAACAATGAACGGATATCTAATTTTCCTTGGCATCAATTCGCTACTTAGTAGGAAATGTATGCTACATAAGTGAAATAAATGGTCCATCACCAAAAGTTAGGGATGACATTTTGTAAAAACGTATGTCATGTGGATAAGTTGATTGGAGTGAAGACTGGGCGACTCCTTGGGAATTAGCGTCACAGATGAGACCCTGGGGCGAACCAGCAAGGGAACGAAGGTTAAGACATCACGTCCTGTGATAACGCCTTCGTGACCAACATCCTTTTGGCCCAAGCGGCTCATCGGACGCTCCCAGTCGGAACGTAAATCAACCCTAAATTATGGTGATAGGCAAATAAATTTTGGAGGAATTAAATAAATGGCAACAAGAACACATGCTAGTAACGAGCTTTCAGAAGCATTACAAGGCGAAAAAGTCGTATTAAAAGGTTGGGTACAACGTCGCCGCGACCTTGGTGGTTTAATTTTCATTGATTTACGTGACCGTACTGGAATCACACAAGTTGTGTTCAGTCCAGATGTTGCTGAGGCACATGCTTTAGCTGATAAAGTGCGTAGTGAGTACGTAATCGAAGTGGAAGGAACAGTTATTCTTCGTGCAGAAGATCAAATTAACCCCAATGTACCTAACGGAAAAATTGAGGTGGAAGCGACAAAATTAATCGTTATTAATACGGCAAAAACAACACCATTCCAAATCGAAGATCGCACTGACGTATCTGAAGATTTACGTTTAAAATATCGTTATCTCGACCTGCGACGTCCTGCTATGTTTGATACATTTAAAATGCGTTCAGACGTTACTCGTACAATTCGAAACTTCTTACAAAACGAAGGCTTTTTAGAAGTAGAGACGCCAATTTTAACGAAATCAACTCCTGAAGGTGCTCGTGACTATTTAGTACCATCACGTGTTCATGAAGGTGAATTCTATGCATTACCACAATCACCTCAGCTATTTAAACAATTATTAATGGTGGCTGGTTTTGAGAAGTACTTCCAAATTGCACGTTGCTTCCGTGATGAAGACTTACGAGCTGACCGTCAGCCAGAGTTTACACAAGTTGATATTGAAACAAGCTTCTTAACACAAGAAGAAGTTTTAGAAATGAACGAACGCTTAATTCAATCTGTTATGAAAGAAGTAAAAGGTATTGATATCCCTGCTCCATTCCAACGGATGAAATATCAGGAAGCGATGGATCGTTACGGCTCAGATAAACCAGACGTACGCTTCGGTTTAGAACTAGTCGCATTAAACGATATTTTTGATGGCTGCGATTTCAAAGTATTTGCTGATACAGTAGCACAAGGTAAGCAAGTAAAAAGTATCAACATTAAAGGTGCGGCAGATAAATACTCTCGTAAAGACATGGACGAACTAACAAAATTTGTTGGTATTTACGGAGCAAAAGGTCTTGCTTGGTTAAAAGTAACTGAAGAAGGCTTAAACGGACCAATTGCAAAATTCTTTGACGAAGCATTAGCAGCTGCATTAATCGAACATATGAAAGCTGAAGTGGGCGATATTTTAGTATTCGTAGCTGATAAAGCGTCTGTTGTAGCAGCATCTCTAGGTGCACTTCGTACGAAATTAGGTCAAGATTTAGGCTTAATCGATGAATCACAATTTGCATTCCTATGGATTACGGATTGGCCATTATTTGAGTACTCTGAGGAAGATGGTCGTTACTATGCAGCACATCATCCATTCACACGTCCATTCGATGAAGATATCCCGTTAATGGATACTGATCCTTCGGCAGTCCGAGCACAAGCATATGATATCGTATTAAACGGTTATGAGCTTGGTGGGGGTTCATTACGTATTTATGAACGCGATCTACAAGAAAAAATGTTTAAATTACTTGGCTTCACAGAAGAGGAAGCTAAGGCACAATTTGGTTTCTTATTAGAAGCATTTGAATACGGTGTGCCACCACATGGAGGTCTAGCATTTGGTCTTGACCGTTTCGTAATGCTACTTGCGGGCCGCAATAATTTACGTGACACAATCGCCTTTCCGAAAACAGCTAGTGCTAGCTGCCTAATGACAGAGGCACCGAGTGGAGTGTCTCCTGAACAATTGAGCGAGTTAAGTCTAGGAATCAAACCATTCAGAAAATAATTAATACGTCTAAATACCTGGATTCTCTAGCAAAAACTGTTGAGAATCTAGGTATTTTTTGCGTTTTCGCAAGAATTTAGATGTTTCAAAAGAAAATTGTTTGAATTATCAGAAATATAGTGTTATTATAACTGTAATACGAATCCTGATGTGTTTGTCTTACTGCTAACTCTACTTAACAGTTTTGACCGAACACTATAGAATTGGGAGCCTTCATTTTGTAGTCGCAAACAAGCCCCATCGGAGCGGGACGTTTAAAGCTGCAAAGCGGGCACCCCCCTGCGAATTGCGGGTTCAAAACGAATGTTCTTGGCATAACGGCACAATTGGGATTCGTCATACATAATTAATAAGCACAAAAGGAGCATTGAAATAGCTCCTTTTTTACTGCATGTAAATGGTTATCTACAAAGAGACAACTGCTTGTGCAGTACTTAAAATAGAACAAATTTGTTGATTGGAGTGAAGGCTGGGAGACTCCTTGGGGATCAGCAATAGAAGAACGAAGGCTACAACCATCACGTCCTGTGATAACGCCTTCGTGACCAACAACGGTGCCGCTGCCGCTTCGCCTTCGCGCAAAAAACATCTGTTGACCCGAGACCCTGGAGCGAGCATCGCGAGTGAAGCGGCTCATTGGACGCCCCCAGAAAAGCGCTTCAGCCAGAACGGAGATCAACTCCACGTTATGATAATTTAGCTAAAAATTTAGAAAATACGAAAAAATACTTTTTATTTTTGTAAAAGCGTATATAATTGGTATAGACAACTATACCAAAAAGATTGGTAGCTTGTTAACTTCAGCAAAGCTCCTCAAAAAAGCTTAGGGGGTGATCTATTGAAGAATACGCTTTTAATATCTAATGTTACGATAGTCAATCATGATGAAACACCGTTTAAGGGCGACTTATTCGTTGATAATGGTAGGATTGTTAAAATAAGTCATAACTTATCTGATAAGGCCGAGCACTATATAGATGGAAAAGATAAAAATTGGTTACTGTTACCCGGCTATGTTGATATGCACATACATGGCTCTGCTGGGCATGATGTGATGGATGCTACGCAATTAGCTTTACATCAAATGGCACGCTCTTTAGTTCAGGAAGGCGTTACAGGCTTCCTTGCTACTACTATGACGCAATCTATAGAAGCAATTGAAAGCGCTTTAGCTAATGTTGCCCAATTTGAAAATAATGATGATGAGGCAAGCTTATTAGGTATACATGTAGAGGGGCCATTTGTATCGAAAAAACGGGCAGGCGCTCAGCCAATAGAGTACATTATTTTACCGTCTATTGAGCAATTCGCATCCTGGCAGAAAATAAGTAAGCAACGCATTAAACAAGTAACAATTGCTCCTGAGGTAGAGGGAGGTTTTACGTTTATTGAAGCATTAAAGGATTTAAATATTATTGCTTCCATTGGCCATTCAGACGCAACAATTGAGGAGGTGGATAGGGCAGTAGCATTGGGAATAAGGCAGGCGACACATTTATATAACCAAATGCGCCCTTTCCATCATCGCAATCCAGGTGTCGTTGGAGCAGTGCTTTTAGAGGATCAGGTGAAGGTCGAAATTATCGTAGATTTCGTGCATAGCCATCCTCAAGCTGTAAAACTAGCGTATCGTATGAAAGGCGCAAAGGGCATTATTTTAATTACCGATGCGATGCGGGCAAAAGGCTTACATTATGGTGATTATGATTTAGGTGGTCAAACCGTTCATGTTTCTAAGGACGGAGCTCATTTATCTAATGGGGCTTTAGCTGGTAGTGTGTTAACGATGGAACAAGCAGTAAAAAATATGAAAGCAATCACCAATTGCTCATTGCAAGAAATTGTCGCAATGTCCTCTACGAATGCTGCTAAGCAATTACAGCTTGCAACTAAAGGTCGTATTGCAGAAGGCTATGATGCAGATTTTGTATTACTAGATGAAAATTTAAATGTACAAAAAACTATTTGTCGAGGTAAAGTTGTATTTGAGAAATGTAAGTAAAGATGCGATAAGGATGGTGCAAGACTTGTTAGATAAAAATTCTCATATACCTATCTATATACAAATAGAAGAGATCATTAAACAACGTATTTATTTAGAGGAATACAAAATCGGTGAAAATATACCTTCTGAACGAGAGCTTTCTATGCAGTTTGATGTTAGTAGAATGACTGTTCGTCAATCGATTACAAATTTAGTCAATAGCGGATTGCTGTATCGTGAAAAAGGGAGAGGTACATATGTCGCTAATCCAAAATTAGAGCAACCGCTAAAAGGATTAACAAGTTTCACAGAGGATATGCGGGCTAGAGGAATGGAACCAAGCAGTAAAGTTTTACGCTTTGAAAAAATCGTACCACCCGCTGATATTGCAAGAGATTTAATGTTAGAGCCAGGCGAAGAGGTATTCTTCGTTGTACGAATTCGTAGTGCAGATTCCAAGCCAATGGCAATCGAAAGAACGTATATTCCGGTAAAAGTATATCCTGAATTAGATGAAAAGAAAATAATGGGATCATTGTATGCCTTAATTGAAGCAAAATTCCATCAAAAAATTGGAAACGCTATTCAGCAAATGGAGGCAGCAATTGTTTCGAAAGAGGATAGTAAATTTCTGCAAATTAATCATACTGCACCTGTGTTAATTATTAAACGTACAAGTTATTTATCAGATGGAATTCCGTTTGAGCTTGTGCGAAGTACTTATCGAGCTGATCGATACAAATTCATTAGTGAAATTAAAAGGTGATCCTATGGATGCATATTTTCTAGAAATACAAAAACTAATGCAGGTCGTGAAGGAGCAAGAATATGCTCAAATAACAGAAGCCGCTCAATTAATTGTGCAACGGCTTCAACGCGGAGGGATTGTCCAATTATTTGGTTGTGGCCATTCTCACCTTTTAGCACAGGACGCATTTTATCGTGCGGGAGGGCTTGTACCTGTACGTCCTATAATTATTGAACCCTTAACATTACATGCAGGAGCTATGACATCATCTACAAACGAGAAAGACCCGACTATAATTGAACAATATAAAGATCATTTTGATTTTCATGAAAATGATGTTTGCATTGTTATATCGACATCTGGGAGAAATCAAGCGCCTATAGATGTAGCATTTTTAGCGAAAGAATCAGGGGTACTTGTTATGTCTCTGCAATCTCTTGCTTACCGTGAACAACCGACACGTCATCGAAGTGAGCAGCGCTTAGAGGATGTAGTGGATCTAGTTATCGATACGCATATACCAATAGGCGATGGTTTGCTTCGTCACAATGAAATACAGTATGCACCATCCTCTACAGTTATTGGTTCTATTATTTTAAATGCATTATTCAGTGAAATCATTGAGAACATGGCAATATCTGTCGAAGCATTACCAGTTTTTAAAAGTAATAATGTTGATTCGGATTTGTCTCATAATGAGACCATGATTGCCTATTATCAGCATCGTATTAACTTTAAATGACAAGCGGAGGGATATCGATGAAGAAATTGTTTAAAATAACAACGCCAGAAGGATTACATGCTAGGCCAGCAGCGTTACTTGTAACTGCTGTAACACCATTTGAGTGTGAAGTTCAGTTAACCTATAAAGAGAAATCGGTCAATTTAAAATCAATTATGGGCGTTATGGCACAAGGAATAGCACCTGAAAGTATTGTAGAAATTTCAGCAGAGGGACCCGATGCTGAGCAGCTTTTTCAAACAGTAACAGAACTAATTGTTTCTAAAGGAATTGGTGAGGAATGTTAGAAATACAAGGAATTGCTGTGTCTGAGGGCATTGCCTTTGCGAATGCTTATTGTTTAAAGGAACCAGATTTATCTTTTGAGGCGGTGAAGGTCACTGATGTACATGCTGAACTAGAAAGATTCAAGGCAGCTATAGTGAAAACGAAAGTGGAACTTCAAGAAATCTATGAAATAGCTCAGGAGAAATTTGGTGCTGAAAAGGCTGCCATTTTTGCGGCACATCTATTAGTGCTAGAAGATCCTGAAATGCTGGCAGCTATTGAGGCGAAAATTCAAACAGGGATGAATGCTGAATTTGCATTAGATGAAGTATCAACTATGTTTATAGCTATGTTTGAAGGGCTAGACAATGTCTATATGCAGGAGCGAGTTGCCGATATTCGAGATGTCTCTACACGAGTATTAGCCCACTTGTTAGGGGTTGAAATGGTGGATATGAATCGTTTAACCTCTGATGTTATTATCATCGCTAAAGATTTAACACCGTCTATGACTGCGATGCTAGATACAAAGTATGTAAAGGGCTTTATAACGGATATTGGTGGCAAAACATCTCATTCTGCTATTCTCGCACGAACATTAGAGATTCCAGCGGTAGTAGGGACGAAACATGCCACGCAAGATATTCAACATGGAGCACCGATTATTTTAGATGGAACGAATGGCAAGATTATTGTCAACGCTACATCGGAAGTATCTAGCTTTTATAGGCAGCAGCAACATTTACACAATGAAGAGCATGAAGAACTTCTTCAGTATCGTTCGTTACCAAGCTTAAGTGCGGATGGATTTTCTATAGAAATTGCTGGGAATATAGGAAAGCCAGAAGATGTGGATATGGTCACAAATGCTGGTGGAGATGGTATTGGCCTGTTTCGTACGGAATTTTTATATATGGGACGACAGGAGCTACCTACAGAGGAGGAGCAGTATCAAGCATATAAAAGCGTACTTGAGAAAATGCAAGGCAAGCCAACGATTGTTCGAACATTAGATATTGGTGGCGATAAGCAACTCCCTTATTTGAAGCTTGCTACTGAGATGAACCCTTTTCTTGGCTATCGAGCGATTCGAATCAGTTTAACGCAACAAGAAATATTTCGTGTACAGCTTCGCGCATTACTAAGAGCAAGCGCTTACGGCCATTTAAAAATTATGTTTCCAATGATTGCTACATTGGATGAATTTAAAATGGCGAAGGCAATTTTGCTTGAGGAAAAACAAAATTTGGAAAGTGACGGTTATCCTGTGTCTGAAACGCTTGATGTAGGGATGATGATTGAAATTCCGTCGGCTGCCATCATTGCAGATATATTTGCAAAGGAAGTGGATTTTTTCTCAATTGGAACAAATGATTTAATCCAGTACACATTAGCAGCAGATCGGATGAACGAAAATGTTTCTTATTTATACCAACCGTACCATCCTGCTGTTTTAAGACTTATAAAAAATGTCATTGATGCAGCAAAGCACCATGGAAAATGGGTAGGCATGTGTGGTGAAATGGCAGCAGATGAAATAGCATTACCGATTTTACTTGGGTTTGGACTAAACGAGTTTTCCATGAGTGCTTCCTCTATTCTAAAGACTCGTGCGCATATCGCCAAGCTTTCGAAACAGCAGCTAATGCCACACAATGAACGTATTTTACTGTTATCCACGGCCTCAGAGGTTGAGGAATATGTGAAAAATAATCTATTAAGCTTATCTTAAATTGCACGAAAATTCAGTATTGAAAAGGGGTGATCTAACATATGGTAATAAAAATAATTCCACCAAAAGATTATTTACAGGTACATCAATTAAGAGATTATTGTTTTCCAAATAAGTATACGGGTGCACGGCGCGATGATTTTCACTATTGGGTTGAGCATAGCACAACATTAGGTGCTTACGATGAACATAAAGTAGTTGGTCAGTTATTAATATTGCCACTTAATATGATGATACATGGTGAAAATTATAAGATGGGCGGAATTGGTTTTGTTGCAACCTATCCTGAATATCGACAACAAGGTATTATCAAAAAGCTTATGACAGAGGCACTAAAGAACATGCAAGAGAATGGGCAAAGCATTTCTGTGTTAGCACCATTTTCGGTATCCTTTTATCGTTACTTTGGCTGGGAATTATTTTTTGAGAAGCTATATTACACCATTCCGCAATTGATGTTTCCTTCTTTCGGAAAACAACTAGATGTAGTAAAACGTATGAGCTTTGAATGGCCAGATCGTGATCTTTTTCAGGCGATTAAGGGTTTTCATAATGCACAAGCGTTCATTAATAATGGAAGTATGCTTCGAGATGATGCTTGGTGGAAAAGAATAGAGAGAAGGATGCCCGATAGTCATTTTGCGGCATATTTTAAGGACGATAAAATTGCAGGTTATATTCGCTATATCATTCAGGATGGAACATTTGAGATTCATGATTTTATAGCTGAAGATTTACTAGCAGAACAAGCCATTTGGCGTTTTATAACGTCACATGCTGCGAGTGTAAGCAGCATTAAAGGAGTTACCTCTAACGACCATCAATTTGGCTTCTATTTTAAAGAACCACAGTTTACAAGAGAGGTCGTTCAGGATGTGATGGTAAGAGTAGTAGATGCTTTGCGGTTTATGCAACATTATCCGTGGGGCGATATTCATGAGCCGTTATATATTCAAATTGAAGATACGTTTTGTAGTTGGAATGATCACGTATATAAAATAAATAAAAATGGAGATGTCTCGATAATTGAGACAAATTCTATCCCAGAAATGCATATGTTAACATTACCAATTAATCTTTTTTCAGCGATGATGGTTGGCTATCTTTCGGTAAAGGATGCAGTCTTGTATGCAAATAAACAATTGGCTGATGAGATTATTAATCGATGGCAAATGGCATTACCCGCCGATAAGCCAACCTTCTATGAGTACTTTTAATAACTAACGTTCTAGTAGGGTTATGAACTAAAAAAAATTTTTGAATTTTTTTCTGGACTATACCAGTTGAGCAAATCCTTTTATTTGTCTATAACAAAGATATAGCCCAATTTTTGAAGTCCTTTCATTAGGTAGTAAATGGTGTAAAAAGCATATTGTGGTATATACCAATAGGTGCTATTCTCAAAATAAGAAAGCGATTTCATTGTTAAAAAATCACCAAATTAAAGTAAGTTAGAAAGACGAACTTAATTATGAAAAGGAGTGTTTTTATGAAAAACATTATGCTAGTGTGTGTAGCGGGTATGAGTACTAGTTTACTAGTGTCAAAGATGCAAAAAGCCGCACAAGAACAAAACATTGAGGCGGATATTTATGCGATTGCTGAAGGTGAGGTTGACAAAGTATTAGCTGCTAAAACGGCGGATGTGTTGTTACTAGGTCCACAAGTCCGTTACTTAAAAGGGACATTTGAAAAAAAATACAAGGCAATGAATTTTCCAATTGATGTCATCAATATGGCGGATTACGGCATGATGAATGGTGAAAATGTTTTAAAGCAGGCGTTACAGTTGATTGGTTAAGGGGGCGACGACAATGGAAGAAACAGTTTTAATGGAATCCATTATGGGACTGATTGTGCATAGTGGTAATACGAAAAGTGAGTGTATGGAAGCTATTCAGCTAGCAAAAAAAGGACAGATTCAGAAAGCAAAGGAAAAAATACAATTAGCTAATGATGCATTGATTGAAGCGCATCATTCTCAGACGGCTCTATTATCACAAGAGGCAAGGGGAGAAAAAGTAGAAGTATCAATGCTGTTAATTCACGCGCAGGATCATTTAATGAATGCCATTACGTTTCGTGATTTAGCAACTGAAATGATTGAGTTGTATGAGCGAATCAAAGGGGAATAGGGGAATAGCATCAAGCCTGATGTCACAATAAAATAAAGGGAGTGTGTGAAATGTTCCGTTTTTTAGAAGAGAAATTCGTGCCAGTTGCTGCAAGAGTAGGGAATCAGCGTCATTTAGTTGCCATTCGAGATGGATTTATTACGATCATGCCATTGACAATTCTTGGAACACTCGCGATTCTTGTTAATAATTTGCCGATCAAATTTTATCAAAATGCGCTCGATGCTATCTGGAAGCATGAAACTTGGACACAGTGGGGCGGCAGTATCTGGGGAGCAACATTCGGAATTCTCTCACTGTTATTGGCCTTTTCAATTTCTTACAATCTTGCCAAAAGCTACGACAAAGATGGACTTTCTGCCGGGGTAATCGGCCTTTCAAGTTATATGACATTTGGTACCTTTGGTGATGGCGGATTAACAGGGTTAACAACAGGTACTGGTGGTTTATTTATAGCCATGATTATTGCTTTGCTCTCAACTGAAGTATTTTGTAGATTGGCTGGCAATCCTAAGCTACTAATTAAAATGCCGAATGGTGTACCACCGGCTGTTTCAAAATCATTTGCAGCGTTACTACCTGCTATGATTACAATTGGTTTGTTTGCTCTAGTTCGTACAATCATTTCGGCAGGCTTCGATCTTCCTGATATTGTCGGTTCTTTCTACTCTGCAATTCAAGAGCCGTTTATGGGCTTAACGAATTCATGGATTGCAGCTTTACTTTTAGCATTCATTCCTACGTTTTTATGGACATTAGGTGTTCATGGTGCTAACATTATCGAACCATTTATGCAAACAATAAATTTACCAGCTATAGAAGCGAATGTAAGAGCGATTTCATCTGGTGAAGTAGCACCATACATCGTAAATAAACCATTCTTTGATGCCTTCATCAATATGGGTGGTTCCGGTACGACAATAGCACTTATTATTGCTATATTCATTATCTCTAGAAAGAATAAGCAATATAATACCGTCGGAAAATTGTCGGCAGCACCAGGGCTTTTCAATATTAATGAACCATTACTTTTCGGTCTTCCAATTGTGTTAAACCCAGTATTATTTGTACCGTTTATTTTGACACCAATGATTAACGTAACAATAGCTTTCTTTGCAACGAAGTGGGGCTTTGTGCCGGCAGCTACAGTTGCACCACCATGGACAACGCCACCGATTATAAATGGATTTTTAGCAACTGCATCTTGGCGAGGGGCAGTGCTTAGTATTGTCTTACTTATTATAGCTGTATGTATCTACTTACCATTCTTATCAATGGCAAATCGTATGGCGAAGCAGAATGAACAGTCATCTGCTGAATCAGAAACTCAAAACGAAAAGCGTGTTACAGAGTCAGAAAATCAAAAAGTAGAAGTGTAAATGTGAACTAACGGAGGTATTTAAATTGAAAAGATTAGGGATTTCACTATATCCTCAGCATAGTACACTAGAAGATATGAAGCGATATGTTCAGCTCGCTCATGACAATGGTTTTGATCGAATATTTACATGTCTTATGTCATTAAATAACGATCAGGAACGACATAAATTACTGCAAATAAATGAATTTGCGCAGCAGCTAGGCTTTGACATTTCAGCTGATATTGCACCAGCTGTTTTTGAAGATTTAGGCTTAACCTATAAAGATATTAGTTACTTTAAGGAGCATTATCATTTAGCGGCATTACGCTTAGATATGGGCTTCTCTGGCCAGGAAGAAGCGTTTATGTCTCTTGATGCTAGTAATTTAAAAATAGAGTTAAATATTAGTAACGGCACGAAATATGTAGAAAATATATTATCCTACCAACCGAATAGAGATAATATTATTGGCTGCCATAATTTTTATCCAAGACGTTTTACAGGTCTTTCACGTCAACATTTTTTACAAACGTCTCAACAATTTAAAGCTAATCATATTCGAACAGCAGCTATGATTTCATCGCAGCATGCCATGTTTGGACCCTGGGAGAAAACCGAGTATGGCTTGCCAACATTAGAAGAGCATCGACATCTGCCAATTACTGTGCAGGCTAAGGATTTATGGCACACTGGTTTAATAGATGATTGTATTATTGGCAATATGTATGCTTCGGAGGAAGAAATACGTGCATTAGGCCAATTAAATCGCTATAAGCTAGAGCTGAAGATTGAGCAGTTTGCTGAGACGTCTATTTTAGAAGAAGCGGTACTTTTTAAAGAGCCACATTTTAATCGTGGGGATGTTTCTGAGTATGTAATCCGTAGTACACAATCTCGTGTGAAATATAAAAATGGTGACTTCCCTGCACATGATATCTACCCATTAAAATTTGGGGATGTGACAATCGATAATAATTTAGATGTACGTTATAAAGGTGAGCTACAAATTGTTTTAAAGGAAATGCCGAATGTCGGATCAACAAATGTTGTTGCGAGAGTTGTAGAAGAAGAAAAATTCTTATTAGCACAGATTCAGCCATGGGCATCATTTAGCTTTACGAAATGATTACAGAAGAAGGGATTAAGCCATCAGCTGATAGTGCTTAATCCCTTTTTTATCTTCATTCAGCAAGT
This sequence comes from Lysinibacillus sp. FJAT-14222, assembly GCF_001278875.1. Lineage (NCBI taxonomy): Bacteria > Bacillati > Bacillota > Bacilli > Caryophanales > Bacillaceae > Lysinibacillus > Lysinibacillus sp. FJAT-14222. The sequence continues at coordinate 115,680 of NZ_LIYL01000048.1, forward strand.
GTTTTCTGTAGCGAAAGCGAAGCGACAGCAACAAGTGTTTTCTGAGCGAAAGCAAAGTGACAGCTCCAAGTGTTTTCTGAGCGAAAGCAACAAATGTTTTTTTGTAACGAAAGCAAAGCGACAGCTACAATTACACCAATGCGAAATTGATGGAGATGAAAGGAGCATAGTTATGTATGTATTAGCGATTGACGGTGGTGGAACGAAAACGTCTGCAGTAATTTGTGATGAGCAAGGCAATATTTACGCCAAAGTAGTAACTAATCGTAGTAACCCAACAGCAATGGATGTTCAGTATTTTAAGTCAACGATTCACGATATACTACAGAATTTACAACAACAAAATCCACAAGTATTTGCAGCCATAGATAGTTGTTTTGCTGGCATGGCCGGGGTAAAGGAGCTACAAGCAGAGGAAGTTGTAGTATCAATAGTACGCCAATATGTCGATAAAACAGTAGCTATTTTTGTTGATAATGATGCCTTAATAGCACTTTACGCAGGCACACTTGGGAAGGCAGGTATTGTGCAAATTGCAGGGACAGGTGCTATCACAATGGGTTATGATAGTGAGCAACATTTTCATCGAGTAGGGGGCTGGGGGTATCTTTTTGATGATGAGGGAAGTGGCTATGATTTAGGCGTTCAAGTGCTGAAAACTATTTTTCAAAGCTATGATGGAAGAGGAGACTCAACAGCTTTAACAGACGTTGTTTTACGTTATTTTTCTGTGGAAAATGTACCACAATTAATAGAGTGTATTTATGGAGCGGAGCATCCTCGGACAGTAATGGCGCCGTTAAGCAAATATGTTTTTGATGTAGCAGAAAAAGGAGATCATGCTGCCATTAGCATCATTGAAGATGCTTGTAAGAAATATTATGTAGCGATCAAAGCATGTTACTTTCATATGGCTTGGGAACAAGGGAACGTACCTGTCGTATTAGTGGGTGGCGTCTTTAATAATGAAGCTTTCTTTATACCTAAATTACAGCAATTCACACAAGCTGATGAGCTACCATTGCAATTTTTGACACCAGTTTTACAACCAATAGGTGGGGCAGTAATAGCAGCTTTCAAGCAAATAAATGTTCAGCTCGGTTCAGATTTTGTAGAAGCTTTTCTAAAAAATTATGAACAGGTAGGAAGTTAATGAAAGCGTCGGGACTAAAGGCAATTGAAGTAATCTTATTTCAATTGCTCTTTTTACTTTAAGTAGAGCGGATGCATAGTCTTTTATATTCAGGCCAAACTTACTTTTACATATAAAAAGTATTTTGATGAGGAATTCTTTTTTCTAGTTATAATTTTCACTTGAAGAATATCATGATAAAATGTAATATAGGTTTGATTTTATCTTAGTATATAACTAGGTTTACTAATAAAGTGAAACTATAATCAGTAGGGGTGCTTCATCTCCCGCTGATTATAGTCTTCACCATTCAGGTATTTACGGGCAGTTAATCTCCCACCTAACTTCTTTACTTTCACTGAATTTTAAGGTGGAAGTTTTGTACCTGGCGCTTCGCTTTCGGTACAGATAAGTTACTGCCCGTTAGAGCGGGATAAAAAATTCGATAGATGGAGAGTGTAAGGATGTTACATCAATTTTCACGTAACGAGCTCGCAATAGGAACAGAGGGACTCGAAAAATTAAAAAATACAACAGTAGCCATTCTTGGTGTAGGCGGTGTAGGCTCATTTGCTGCTGAGGCATGTGCACGAAGTGGTATTGGCCGCATTATTTTAGTAGATAAGGATAATGTAGATATTACAAATGTAAATCGTCAATTGGTTGCCTATCTTTCAACGGTCGGTAAATCAAAGTCAGGTGTCATGAAAGAGCGTATTGCTGATATTAATCAAGAATGTGAAGTAATTGATATGCATATGTTTTACACCGAGGAAACATATGAGGAATTTTTCGCGCAGGGCATAGATTATGTTATTGATGCGAGTGACACAGTGAAGTATAAAATTCATATTGTGAAGGAATGTCTAAAGCGCAATATTCCAATTATATCGAGTATGGGTGCAGCCAATAAAATGGATCCGACTCGTTTTAAAATTGCGGATATTTCTAAAACGCATACGGACCCATTGGCAAAAGTAATTCGTACGAAATTACGGAAGGATGGTATTCATAAAGGAGTAACGGTTGTATTCTCAGATGAGAGTCCTATTGTAGTTCGTCCAGATGTTGTGGAGCATGTCGGAAAACCAGATGCAGCCATCCGTAAAGCAAAAATGCCTCCATCTTCCAACGCTTTTGTTCCTTCAGTAGCAGGCTTAATTGCTGCAAGCTGGGTAGTGAATACCATCTTAAAAGATGTAAAAATTACACGTGTACAAGGGTAATACAACTTAGCGAAATCTGATATGTCGATAAACTTAAATAGTTAGGCGATAAATTCAAAAAGTTGGGCGATAAATTCAAAACTTTCATCGATAAATTAACAATATTTATCGATAAACTCAAATAATTTCTCGATAAGAATAAAAAGCGAAGAAATTCTAGAAGGCCCGTTATGAGAATGAGCATAGAAGTAGCTGTCTCACTTTAAGACAGCTGCTTTTTCTATGTTACAATGGGAGCGTTATTTGCTAGGATATTCATATTGAACGTTTGGGAAGCTTCACATTGTGCTCGCAGAAATAAAACGACGGATAGAACAGAACCATCAAAGTGACGGATAGAACGTCAGAAAGAGAGGTTCCGGAACGATTGGAGAAGCTTCGTATTATGACTCTCTAACATTAAACCTATAAAAGGAGGCGTTTTATAATGGAGCAAATCTATCAAATGGAATATAGGGGCTTAAATCTATTCGATGAAATAAGCACAGTAGAATTAGCTATTGATGAAGAAGGGCAAACGATACACATTTTTGATATTGGACAGGTTGTTAGCCCTATTTTTAATTTTGATGTTTCTGCTTACGAACTATCAGAAGGCTTTTACAAAATGGCGGATATACTTCGACATAAACGTATATTGACAAATCAACAGCCAGGTAGTGAGCTAACGCTTAGTGAGTGGTTAATTGCAAACAATGCCTATTTTTATATACCACAGAAAAGAATAAAAAAATATGCGCAAGGAAGTATTATAGAAATTGTTGATCGGACGAAAGAGCAAACTTTATTTTATGATTATGTACAAAGGATATAATTTTACCAAAATTGTTCGCATTATGTGCTCGAAATGCTATTAATTCACGAAATTGCCTTATTTTGTTCATGTGTTCACTTCTTTATTTGGTTTATTGCTATAATTTAAATAATTCCAATAGATAATAAATCAGTTTGTTTGGAATGTACAGGACTGCTTAGGTGAGTAGGAATGACGTTTAAAAAACAAATGAGAACATGGGAGAGTGGTAAAGTGGAAATTCAAGTAATTCGTGATCATTTAGATATTGTAAAACTTCAAGAGAAAATGAATACAATTGTATTTGACTATTTGGATACATCTAATAATTATCCAAAGGCTATGAGGGAACTAAATCCTTTATACACACAAGTTACTACATTTTATAAAGAGTATGTTGACAGTAAAGCGGGTGAATTACCGGGTGCCAATACATACTGGCATTTATTTATAGATTGTAGTGCAAAGCTCTGCTATTTTTTAGCGGAATCAATGTATTATTCATCCAATGAATTACAAAAAACACCTGAAAAAGTTGAGCAATTATTAACGATTGCTGCCTTTTCTTTACCTAGCATTGAACAAGAAGAGAATGAACAATTATTATTGGCAATTTTCGCACTTTATAGTGAAGTCGTGGAAGATGAAGAGAAAATAGCATCACTACGAAATGCAGTGCTTGAACAAAAAGGCGCAGTCAAACAATGCTTGCAACAATTTAAACTATTTGTTGATAATGAATAATTTCTAAGGGTGATGTAGCATCACTTTTCAGAAAATAGAATAACAATCTAAAATCTGCTTACTTTATGCGGTTTAGCCTCCATTCCTTACAGCGCTCGGCTTTGTGAGGGAATGATTGGGCTTCCACTTCGTAAAGTTTTGCAGATTTTTTTGTTAATGTTAATAGATTATTGTGGAATGGCTGTCGTAATAGTGTCAAAATTTTATTGTACGGAAATAAAAAAAGGACTTTTTGCTTAAAAGGTATTTATAGATTTTTGTCGAAATATAGTTAAAAAATTGAAAATCTGTGTGTTAGGTTTATCAATGCTGTAAGAATTTATAGGAAGGAGGCTGTGCAATGTTAATAAACGGTATTGAAATTGATTTGGTGAACTTAGAAAAACCACTCTTATTAGGGAGTGAGGATGAGGAACTTTTATTTCTGCGGCTTATACAACCAACACTTGAAAATGAGCTTATCCAATGTCAATTAGCTCTCTCGACAAGAAAATCTATTTCATTAGTAAGGGATTTTTGGTTGGCTATGTATAAGGATCGAGAAAAATTATATATCAACAGTGGACATGCGCTCCTGTATCCAATTCGTTTAATCATATTTGAGCAGGTGACACAAGCGGAATACTTTAAACGTTTGTCGAAAAAATCTTTTGGAGATGAACGTCTTTCACTTATTTATGCCGTTGTCCTATTACAATTTGTTTTGCAGTGGATAAAGGAACGATTTAGTGATAACAAAGAGGTTTATGAGGCATTAAAATTATTATACAGAACTACAGATGATAATGTAGATGATGATCAAACCTCTCCATCAAGGGAGCAATCGATTGGCCAAGCAGTTGCTGTAAAAGCAATTCGCTTTGAAGTAAGGGAGAATTCACAGGAGTTTGCTAGTCTACTCTATCAAACCTACAATTTTATTAATTATTTACATGATAAAGAAAATGAAAAAGAGGAGAAAGAAACGAATAAATTACCATCGTTGAGAAATGTGGAAGATACATTGAACCTATTTTACAATAAGCGCTATACAACAAATAAAGTAACCTTTACAGGATGATTGCCTAGCTGTCAATCCTGTTTCTTTGGGAAATTAATTAAATCGAAGAGATATAAATCGTTGAACATTAAGAGATAATCTATGAAAGCACATGAAGCGAAATATGAGCGAAGATGACGCTCATATTTCGCTCGCGGAAATCGTCTCTTATGAGTAGAATGTGTAGCACGGTGAAGAGACCTAAAAATAAGGTGCTCCTGGTTTTAGTTGAAGTGCCTTATTTTCATAAATAATCTTATAATATGTTTTTCGGTATCCTAGTCATATAGCGATATTACTTTTCATCCTTATGAAATGATTTAAGCTTTTCGTAGATTCCTGCCATTCGTTTTTCTTCACCTGCAATGACAGGCTTGTAAAATTCTGTGCCCACAAGCTCATCGGGTAAATATTGCTGGTCTACCCAGCCACCAAATGTTCCAATCGGGCTGTTATGGGGATATTGATAGCCTGTATGACCTAAATCTTTTGCCCCTTCATAATGAGCATCGCGTAAATGATGTGGGATATCGCCTGTTTTTCCTTCGTGAATGCTGGCAATTGCTGCATCGATGGCTGCAATTGCAGAATTGGATTTGGATGCAAGGCACATTTCAATGACAGCACTTGCAAGAGGAATACGCGCCTCAGGTAAGCCTAAACGCTCTGCTGCTTGTACGGCTGCAAGCATATGCGGCCCTACATCAGGATTGGCAAGGCCTATATCCTCATAAGCCATAACAAGTAAGCGCCTGCTGACAGCTACTAAATCACCTGTTTCCAATAAATGTGCTAAATAATACAATGCTGCATTCGTATCACTTCCACGAACAGATTTTTGCAACGCAGATAGCAAATTATAAAAATGCGACCCTTTTTTATCACCATAAACACCGATTCTTCCGATAAGATGCTCAATGATATGATCAGCTGCAATTGTTTGACCGTCAACTTCATCACTTGCATAATAAATCGATTCAAGCAAAGTCAATGCCTTCCGCGCATCACCATTAGCTGCTCCAGCAATTTGAGCAATTTGATCGTCTGTTAATGCAAAATGATGTTTACCTAGCCCGCGTTTTTCATCAGAAAGTGCTTTTCTAATAAGCTCGATTAAATTTTCTTTCGTTAAACGTTTTAGTTGATATATTTCTCCACAACGTGAGCGGATAGCGGGATTTACATCATGATACGGATTTTCCGTCGTAGCCCCAATTAATATGATTGAGCCATTTTCAACATGTGGCAACAAAGTATCCTGCTGTAATTTATTGAAACGATGAATTTCATCTAAAAAAAGTAGGACTTTCCCCGAGATTCGAGCTTCCTGTACAATATCCTCAACGTCTTTTTTACCAGCGCGAGTAGCATTAAGTGCGAAGAAGGGAAGCTTCGAGCTTCCTGCTACGGCATTCGCTATTGACGTTTTGCCAATACCTGGCTCACCGTATAGTAGCATGGATGGAATATGTTCATTTTGAATCATTTTATAAAGAGCGGTAGTAGGACCGATAAAATCTTGGTGTCCTACAATTTCATCAAGGGTTAATGGACGCATGCGATAAGCGAGTGGTTCATTATGCATTTAAAAAATTCCCCCTTTCAACAGTTTTCAATGATTTTTGATTGCTAAATGTTTTTTTGCGTTAAAATGAAGCGTTAATAGTATTTTGCCTAACTATAATAAGGCGTAATTAATAGTATATCATAACCTTCCAAGAGTATTTCCGAGTTCTTCAAGAGGAGATTATGATATACTGTTGGTAGTATTTTCGACTAGACTATTAGAGGGTGATAAAATGAAAATTTCTACAAAGGGCCGTTATGGGCTAACGATTATGATTGAATTAGCAAAGCATTATGGAGAAGGACCTATTCCACTACGAAAAATTGCTGCTGAAAAAGAACTTTCTGAAGCATACTTAGAGCAATTGGTATCACCACTACGTAATTCAGGCTTAGTTAAAAGTGTACGCGGTGCATATGGTGGGTACATGCTAGCGAATCCACCAAGTGAAATTTCAGCGGCTAATGTTATTAGTGTGTTAGAGGGTCCAATTCAGCCAGTAGAAGGAATTGAAAATGAAGAAGCACCTCAGCGAGAGTTGTGGCTTCGCATTCGCGATGCTGTGAAAAATGTATTGGATACAACGTCAATCGAGGATTTAGCGCAATATACTGAGGAAAATGTAGCGGAAGGCTATATGTTCTATATTTAATATGTTTAGGCTAAAGTACCGCTCCCTAAGTCGACGCAATGTCGTGCCATACCCTGTGGCAGGGATACGGATCTTTAGCGCTTTTCGTACAAAGGAGTTTTCAACATGAATTCATATATTTATCTCGATCATGCAGCGTCTTCGCCAATGAATGACAAAGTAATAGACGCTATGACTACAGCAATGCAACAGGTTTATGGAAATGCATCAAGTATTCATGGGGCAGGTCGAGAGGCGCGCAAATATTTAGATGATGCACGTGAAATATTAGCCAAATCAATTGGTGCTCAACCTGGGGAAATTATTATAACAAGTGGCGGAACCGAGGCGGATAATACGGCTATTTTTGGTACTGTATATGCACGTGCTGCGGAAGGGAAGCATATAATTACCACTCAAATTGAACATCACGCGGTGTTACATACTTGTGAAAAGCTTGAGCGAGATGGCTTTGATGTGACATATTTGCCGGTTGATGAAAACGGACGTGTTTCTGTAGAAGACGTGCGAAATGCATTACGTGAGGATACAATTTTAGTAACGATTATGTACGGCAATAATGAAGTTGGTACGATTCAACCGATTGCTGAAATTGGTGACTTGTTGCGTGAACATAAGGCTATTTTCCATACCGATGCTGTTCAGGTATATGGATTAGAGGCAATTAATGTTGCTGATTTACAAGTTGATTTACTAAGTGTTTCCGCACATAAAATTAATGGTCCTAAGGGGATTGGCTTCCTTTATCAAAAAGCAGGAACACCATTCACTAGTTATGCATTAGGGGGAGCACACGAGAAAAAACGTCGTGCAGGTACTGAAAATGTGCCTGCAGTGATTGGTTTTGCGACTGCGGTGCAAATTGCAAATGAATTGCGCGAAGAGAAGCGTGCACTATACAATCGCTTTAAGCAAATTATGCTTGATGTTTTCATGCAGGAAAAACTAGCATTTCATGTGAATGGAGATTTAGAACATACGCTTCCACACGTTTTAAATGTAAGTTTTTCTAGTATGGAAGTAGAGTCATTTCTAGTGAATCTTGATATGGCAGGTATTTGCGTATCAAGTGGTTCTGCGTGCACTGCTGGCTCCATTGATCCATCTCATGTTTTAGTTGCGATGTTTGGACAAGGGGCAGAGGAATTACGTAACTCAATCCGCTTTAGCTTCGGTCAAGATTTAACGGAAAATGATGTACAACATGCGGCTGAAAAAACAGCAGCGATTGTCAAAAGACTAGCGAAAAAATAATTTGCTAAAAACTGTAACGGGTTATAAAGGAATTTGATGAAAAGAAAAGGTGACCATAATGAAAGAAACACGCGACCCCTCACAAATTCGTGTTGTTGTCGGCATGTCTGGTGGGGTAGATTCTTCGGTTGCTGCATATTTACTAAAGCAACAAGGATATGAAGTAATCGGGATATTTATGAAGAACTGGGATGATACAGACGAAAATGGCGTTTGTACAGCTACAGAAGACTACGATGATGTTATTAAAGTATGTAATCAAATCGGGATTCCGTACTATGCAGTAAATTTTGAAAAGCAATATTGGGATAAGGTTTTCACATACTTTTTAGAAGAATATAAAGCAGGACGCACTCCAAATCCTGATGTTATGTGTAATAAGGAAATTAAATTTAAAGCGTTTTTAGAGCATGCGATGGATCTTGGAGCTGATTATTTAGCGACAGGTCACTATGCTCGAGTTGATCGTAGTGGAGATGGCGAAGTTAAAATGCTTCGAGGCATTGACAATAATAAAGATCAAACGTATTTCTTAAACCAATTATCGCAGGAACAATTGTCGCATGTAATGTTCCCAATTGGACATATTGAGAAAAAGGAAGTCCGTAAAATTGCGGAGGAAGCTGGGTTGGCTACAGCGAAGAAAAAGGATTCAACAGGAATTTGCTTCATTGGAGAGCGTAATTTCAAAGAATTTTTAAGTCAATATTTACCAGCTCAACCTGGTAATATGGAGACGATGGATGGAGTCGTAATGGGCAAACATGACGGATTAATGTACTATACACTTGGTCAACGTCATGGTCTTGGAATTGGTGGCGACGGTGAACCTTGGTTCGTACTAGGGAAAGATTTGGAACGTAATGTGTTACTTGTTGGACAAGGTTTCCATAACGATTCACTGTACTCTACGTCATTGACTGCTGTGAAAATGAACTATACTTCGACAAAAAAATTGCCCGGGAAATTTTCATGCACTGCAAAATTCCGCTATCGTCAAACGGATACACCGGTGGAAGTAGAAATTTTAGCGGATGGACGTACACATATTACGTTTGCTGAACCAGTTCGTGCAATCACACCTGGACAAGCTGTTGTATTATATGATGGTGAAGAATGTTTAGGTGGCGGTACAATCGACGAAGTCTTTAAAAATAATGAAAAACTAACATATGTAGGATAAAACGCGAAAAGACTGCTTATACTGCCTTTCCTGAATGAGGCGTATAGAATTTAGGCAGTCTTTCGCTACATAGAGGTGAACAAAAATAATGAATTTTAACGAGCAGGGCATTCAAGCATTTCAAGAAAAGCGCTACGAGGATGCTGCACAACTTTTTACACAAGCAATTGAAGAAGAACCTGAAAACGCAATTGGTTATGTGAATTTTGGAAATCTCTTAGCGGTCTTAGAGGATACTGAACGTGCAGAGCGTTTCTTTCAAAAAGCAATCACTGTTGATGAAACAGCAGCAACTGCTTATTATGGCTTAGCAAATTTATATTTTAATGCAGAACGATACGCAGAGGCAGTAAAGCTTTATGAGCAAGCATTAAAGCATAAAATTGAAGGCGCGGATGTTTATTATATGATGGGCAAATGCTTTGAGCGAATGGAAAATCCGAAGCTTGCACTGCCATATTTACAACGAGCGGCAGAACTTGCCCCAGAGGATAATCAAATTCGTCTGGCATATGCAATTGTGCTATGTGCTTTAGAAATGTTTGAAGATGGTAAGAAGGAATTAGATTACTTAATTGAACAGGATTGGAATAATGCAGATGCACATTATAATTTAGGTGTACTTTATGCAGTATCCACTGAACAAACAGAAGATGCTATGTACCATCTGAAACAGGCCTTTACATTACAGCCAGAATACGACCAAGCGCGTTATATTTACGATATGATTGCACAGCGATTTAACTAAAATACTAAAAGGATGCCGAAACTTACTTGAGGGCACTGAAAAACTAAAGAAATTCATTTTTTTATATTATAAATCTGTCTTTTGTTGGATTTAGAAACTCAAAAAAGTCGATTTGCATCACATTTTTTGTGGCAAATCGACTTTTTCAGTGCCTTCAACTTACTTCGGCATCCTTTTTAAATTTATTTTAGTCTTGTTCATCCTTAGAAGGATAATAAAATGGTAGCTGAGATAAATATTGTGCTAAATTCGCAATAGGGGTTGGATCTAATATTGCCGAATCTGCTTCGTTCGCTTTTAAAATATTTATTTCTTTATTTAGTCGTTCCATCTTTCGATCCAGTTCAGCTGCTTGAATGGCAGCCTCCTTCAATTCAAAACGGATATGTTCAGGTACTTCCTTGTTATATTTGTAATAGATTTTATGTTCAAGGCTTGCCCAGAAATCCATTGCAATTGTACGAATTTGAATTTCGGTATACACCTTCTCCATACGATCAGACATAAAAATTGGAATCTTAATAATAAGATGCAAGCTTTGATAGCCATTTTCTTTTGGATATGCAATATAATCCTTTACATCTATAACTTCTATATCATGTTGTGCTTGTAGCATCGCACTCACTTTATATATATCTTCTACAAAGGAGCATGTGATTCGCACACCTGCAATATCACGAATGCTTTCACGAATTGCTTCGATAGATGGCTCGAGGTTCTTTTTTTTGATCTTCATCAATATACTTTTTGGTGATTTTACTCGAGTTGATACATGTTCTATTGGGTTATATTCATGAATTAATTTAAACTCTTCTTGTAAAATATTTATTTTCGTTTCGATTTCATGTAAAGCAAATTTATACGCTAAAAAGAAGCGAGTTAACTCTGTTTGTAGGGTTTTTAAAGTGGTTGCTTCGAGTTCATTTTTCATACTTCATTAAATCCTTTCTTCTAATTAATAAGCGGACTACTAATAACTAAATTTATGGATCATCACCATAACGTGTGGTTGATTTCCATTCCGACTGAGCGCTTTGTTGCTGTCGCTTCGCTTTCGCACAGATAAAACAATTGTAGCTGTCGCTATGCTTTCGCTACAGAAAACATTTGTTGTTGCTGTCGCTTCGCTTTCGCACAGATAAAACATTGTTGCTGTCGCTTCGCTTTCGCACAGATAAAACATTGTTGCTGACGCTTCGCTTTCGCGCAGAGCTTCCTGGGGGCGCCGATGAGCCGCTTCACTCGCGTTCCTCTATCGCTAATCCCAAGGAGTCGCGCAGCCTCCACTCCAATCAATTTTCTCACTACTATTAGCTTAACAAAAATAACTACTAAATAGAAATATGTGCTCTGACACTAAGTATAGTATTCTTGATATGAAAATAAAAAAAAGGGGTGTTTAGTCCCCTTAGTAATTAAACGATAATTTCAGCATTTAAGTTGTATCGTTTATTAAATTCATCCACGAATATTTGTAAATCGATATAAATGCCAATATAAGGCTCTGTTTCTTGGTCACGTAGGAAACCGCATGTTGCCTTTAATGATTTCGAAAACTCAAGCAGCATTTGTTCATTATCTAGCTGCACGTGCAACGAAAGAGAATTATCTTTTGTATTTACCTTGAAATATTTACCATCAATAATGCGTTCTAAATTTGTTTCTTGAAAAGGAAAAACATAATCCTTATATATTAACTTCACAATACCCCGCCTTTTTTGCAATACTTCACCGCGTCTGAATATGGTAAATCTCCACCAAAAATTGAAAGAGCGCTACCAATTGTAACATGAAGCTTACCATTTGCTATTTTTTTAAATTTCTCTAAGTCGTCTAGAGAACGGATTCCACCAGCATATGTTGTTGGATTTGTTGTCCAAGCGGCTAAATCACGCACTAAGCTTTCCTGCATACCGCCTTTTTTTCCTTCTACGTCAACAGCGTGAATGAGTAGTTCATCACAGAAATTTTCGATATAGGCAATGGATTCAGCATTTACTTCGAAATCACTAAACTTTGTCCATTTATCAGTAACAACAAACCATTTCCCATCGCGCATACGGCAGCTTAAATCGATGACAAGATGCTGTTTACCGATAATCTGTACTAATTTTTTTAGTCGATCTAAATTGAGCTTACCATCATAGAATATAAATGATGTGACAATAACATGGGATGCACCCGCATCAATATACTTTTTTGCATTTTCTGTGGTGATGCCGCCACCAACCTGCAAACCTAGAGGGTATGCCGCTAGTGCTGCTAATGCGGCTTCTTCGTTTCCATCACCAAGCATAATGACGTGACCACCTGTTAATTGATCTTTGGCAAACATTTTTGCATAATAGCTAGAGTCATGATTTGAAATAAAGTTTTCGATGACCTCTTGATCTGTATGCCCCAATGTGCTGCCTACAATTTGTTTTACTTTGCCATCGTGTAAATCGATGCAAGGTCTAAATTCCAATAGCTTCACAATCCTTCCGCGCAACAAATTCTTCTCTATCATAGCATGGAAAGGTTGATAATAGACGTGAAATGTCATTTGTCAAAATAATGTTAAAGAATTTAGTGAATTCTCTTTTTAAACGATTTTTCAAGTTTGGGTGTGGTAAAATATAATGATTGAAATGAACGGGAAAGGACGAACCGAAAATGGCAGATAATCTTGATTTATTTGAACTAAATAAATTTTTTATACTCGGGCGTCCAATCGTCTCTATCTTCCATAATGCACAAAATATGTATTCGATAGTTCGTGTGAAAATTCAAGAGACCAACTTACAGTATGAGGATAAAGAAATAATAGTTGTTGGATACTTTCCGCCGTTACAGATGGATGAGCAATATCGTTTTACAGGTTTATTGAAACAACATCCAAAATATGGTGTGCAATTTCAAATTGAGACGTTTACAAAAGAAGTGCCAGCTACAGAGCAAGGAATTATACACTACTTATCGAGCGATTTATTTGTTGGAATCGGGAAAAAAACGGCTGAAACAATTGTAGAGAAGCTAGGGGCAAATGCTTTGCGTCTTATTTTAGAGGACCCAAATGTGCTTGATGTTGTACCACGCTTATCTGCTGAAAAAAAAGAAGTTATCCATCGTACGATTGAACAAAATCTAGGCTTAGAACGAGTGATGATTCAACTTAATGAATGGGGTTTTGGACCACAGCTCGGCATGAAAATTTATCAAACATATCGGACAGAGGCAATTGAATTATTAACTGAAAATCCATACCGCCTTATTGAAGATGTTGAGGGTGTAGGTTTCTTTCGTGCGGATGAGTTAGGTTCAAAATTAGGGATTACTGGTAATCATCCAGACCGTATTAAGGCGGCGATTTTACATACTCTGAATATAGCAGCTTTATCGGACGGGCATGTATATTTAGATGCAGAACATGTTTTACCGCTAGTAAAAGATATGCTTGAGCAAAGCCAACGAGAGGAAATTCCTTTTGAGACCATTTCTAAAGCTTGCATCGAATTGCGTGAGGAAAATAAAATTTGTGGGGAAGAAACGAGATTATATTTACCATCTCTATATTTCTCAGAAGTCGGAATTGCATCAAAAATAGTAGCTTTAATCGAACGTAACAATAAGGCTGAGCATTTTAGCAAGGACGAAATACGCAAAACGATTGGTGAAACTGAAGAAATGCTTAATGTCGCATATGCCGAAACACAAGCGAATGCTATTGAACAGGCCTTAAACTCAGCCGTTATGATTTTAACTGGTGGACCTGGTACTGGTAAAACAACTGTTGTTCGGGGTGTAGTAGAAGTGTATGCAAAGCTACACGGACTATCATTAAACCCGAAGGAATACGCACAAAAAGAAGAGCCCTTTCCGATTATTTTATGTGCTCCAACAGGACGTGCTGCCAAGCGTTTATCGGAATCAACAGAACTTCCAGCAATGACAATTCATCGACTGCTAGGCTTTACTGGCCAGGAGAAAGAGGAAGAAACTGAGCGTGAGGTTACAGGGAAACTCATTATTGTAGACGAAATGTCGATGGTTGATACTTGGCTCGCGCATCAATTATTAAAATCCTTGCATGAGGATGTTCAAGTTGTATTTGTTGGCGATCAAGATCAGCTTCCACCGGTAGGACCAGGACAGGTGTTAAAGGATTTGTTGGCTTCCGGGCAAATACCTACTGTTGAATTAACAGATGTATATCGGCAAGCAGAGGGCTCAACGATTATTGAACTTGCTCATCAAATTAAACGTGGTAATATCACAAATGACCTAACGTTAAAAACGACGGACCGTTCATTTATTAAAGCCTCTTCAGATCAGGTAGCAAACGTTGTCACACAAGTTGTGAAAAGTGCGGTTGCCAAAGGTCAAGAAATTCGTAATATCCAAGTGTTAGCACCAATGTACAAAGGTCCCGCAGGAATAGACAATTTAAATAAAATGATTCAGGATCTTATTAATCCAAACGATACTGGTACTAGAAAAGAGCTCGTCTTTGGTGATGTCACATATCGCATAAAGGATAAAGTTTTACAGCTTGTTAATCAACCAGAGAGCAATGTTTTTAATGGTGATATGGGTGAGGTAATCAGTATTATTAAGGCAAAGGAAACAATTGAGAAACAAGATTTGCTTGTTGTGTCATTCGACGGTATTGAAGTAACTTATCAGCGTAGTGAACTCAATCAATTGACACTTGCCTACTGTTGTTCAATTCATAAATCGCAAGGCTCTGAGTTCCAAACAGTTATAATGCCGGTTGTACGTGGCTATTCTAAAATGTTACGTCGTAATTTGTTATATACAGGTATTACGCGTGCAAAAAATTTCTTGATTTTATGTGGTGAGCCGGATGTGTTAGCAGATGGCTTACAGCGTACGGATGATTTACAGCGCTTTACGTCTTTACGTGCAAGGCTCAATCCAATGAATGTGGTAGAGGAAGTTGCAGAAGTAGAAACGGTTCCAATGAACGAGGATTTACAGAAAGAAAAAACATCAATTGATTTCAAGTTAACGGTAGAAACGGAGCCATATATCCATCCATTGATTGGAATGGATGGTGTCTCACCGTATGATTATTTAGATGATTAAATTTTTTTTATGATGTGAATAAAGTGGAACGCATATTATTAACGCTTGTCCAGTAATCAAAAAACAACATTTGAACAATTCCAAAAGATGGTTCTACCATATGTGCAACAAAAACTTTACCCGATCAATTCGAATTGATCGGGTTTTTTTGCATAGTGTTGAAAAACAAAATGGTCAAGAAATCTTTGTGAATGTTGTGGCGCTTTAATGAGGGGGATTTCCGTTCCAGGCTACTCGCTTTCCTGTGGCGAGCGTCGAGCCGCTTCCTTTGCCGCTGACACTTCGTTTTCGCGCAGATAAACATTGTTGCCGCTGACACTTCGTTTTCGCGCAGATAAACATTGTTGTTGCTGCCGCTTCGCTTTCGCGCAGATAAACATTGTTGTTGCTGCCGCTTCGCTTTAGATAAACATTGTTGTTGCTGCCGCTTCGCTTTCGCGCAGATAAACATTGTTGTTGCTGCCGCTTCGCTTTCGCACAAAAAACATTTGTTGTTGCTGTCGCTTTGCTTTCGCACAGATAAAACATTGCTGAAGTTTCGTTTTATCACTATAAATTAAAGTAACATGCCAGAAGATATATGCTAAGTGAAGCGGCTCATCGGACACCCCAAGGAAAGCGCTCGGTCGGAATGGAAATCATCCCCTCGTTTTGCCGAAGAGCCATACTTTTTTTAATGACACAATAGTTTTTCAACAGCATGAAAAAAGCCGTGTCTATAGATGCGACTTTTTGCTAAACGTTTGAATTTAGTGGAGACCAACTAAGTGATGTTTCACTACTTCATATGCTTGGCAAACATTTTTAAATTGATCTTTTTCTTTGGCAATCATATCTGAAGCAATAGAAAATAAAAGATTTTCTTCATTATGATCCTCCATTTTATTCATTAAAGCAGCTTCCATTTTCGCTACGTACGAGATGATTTGATGATTCATATATATTCTCCTTTAATAAAAAGATGTATTTGCTTTGGTTACGAAGTTATCTTACACCTGCATATATAAAAAATCTAGCAACTCTGTACTAGTCGGAGATGACTTTTTTGTGAATGTGACGCAAAATTGAACTTGTATAAAAAGCGCTAATTGAAACCGTTTTTATCTAAAGTAACTGAAAAATTGTACAATAAAGGTGGGTTTTTAGCTGTATTTATAAAGTAGTACAGTTTAGGTGATTTGGAGGTTTGATATAATACAGTTGTCTAAATAGGAACCGAATATTAGGGGGTTTCATATACTAAATGAGTATAAAAACAATTTGTAACGTTTAGGGGTGATTGCATGCCAGTAATTACAGGAAAGCAATATATTGACCGTATTGACGCTTTACAAACATATATTTCGATTGATGGGGAAGTTGTCACAGGCAAGGTGTCGGAGCATCCAGCATTTAAGGGAGTTATGCAGAGTCAGGCAAGGCTTTTTGATTTACAAAATGAAAAGGCATTGCTTGAGAGGATGACATATGTGTCACCAACGAGTAATAAGCGCGTAGGTATGTCTTTCCTTCAAGCGAAGACAGTTGACGATCTCGTGAAAAGACGTAATGCAACACGAGAATGGGCATTATCCACTCATGGCCTTATGGGGAGAAGTCCAGATTACATGAATACGACACTAATGGCACTAGCATCGGTTGCGGAATATTTGAAAGATAAGAAAAATTGCTTCCCGCAGCATTTATTAAAATTTTATGAGTATGCTCGTGAGAACGATTTGACTATGACACATACATTTATCGAGCCACAAGTAAACCGTCAAAAATTTTATTTTGAAGATGAAGATGTTACAATTGCTGCTAAAATTGTAGATAAAACGAGTGAGGGGTTAGTAATTAAAGGGGCGAGATTACTAGCGACACAGGGAGGAATTACAGATGAACTCCTTGTTATATCAACAAATGGTTATGATGAAGGAAAAGGCTTTGCTTTCTCAATACCAAGTAATACAAAAGGTTTAAAGTTTTTATGTAGACAATCATTTGTCGGAGGGGAATCGGTTTTTGATTATCCATTAAGTAGTCGTTACGAGGAAATGGATGCAATCGTTGTATTTGATAATGTTGTAGTACCGTGGGAACGCGTCTTTTATTATGAGAATGTGGAAGTTGCTAATAACTTTTTGAACGTAAGTGGTTTTCAAACATATGGTTTACATCAAGTTCTTACACGTCAAATTGTCAAAACAGAATTTGTCTTAGGTGTTGTACAGTCAATTGTAAATACGATCAATATCGGCGAATACCAACATGTGCAGCAAAAAGTTGTTGATATTATCGTGACATTAGAAACGATGAAGGCCTTACTGTTAAAGTCTGAAATAGAAGCAAAAAAAGATGCTTTTGGTTTTATAAGACCCGACCATGCGACCGTACAAGTAGCTATTCAGATTTTCCCTAAAGTGTATCCGACCTTTACAGAAATTATCCAACTACTTGGCGCAAGTGGATTAATGTCCATTCCAAATGAAAAAGCCTTTGCAGCGGATGACGGTGACCTTGAGCATTATTTACAGTCTTTTCAGGATGGTGGAGAGGAGCGCGTCAAAAAATTCCGTTTAGCCTGGGATTTAACGATGAGTAACTTTGGTACACGACAAACACTGTATGAGCGCTTTTTCTTTGGTGACCCAGTCCGTTTAGCCACTGCACTTTATAAAACTTATAATAGAGAAGAATTAGTTAATAGAGTAGAAAGTTTTTTAAAAAATAATAAGCATGTTGATTAGGAAAATATAGGTTTATTATTGAGTGATAGAAGGATTTTTTTGTTGATACTTTGCTAATATATGTCCATTTTAACTGATTGTAGCGTAGGGCTACTCGAGTGCTCCTGTCGCTTCGCTTTCGTCGCAGAGCAAAGCTTCCGCGGGAAAGCGAGTAGCCCGTAGCGGAAATCAGAGCCTTCTAATTAATCGAGATGGATAAAAATGGTTAATCAACACACCTGGAAAAATAATAATTAATTTTGAAGAAGTAACTGTTTAAACTAGTCTAAACAGTTACTTCGCTTTGAGCATGATTTACAGTAAAAAATATCAATTCCATAAGAAATGTTAGTATCCTTATAGATAAGACAGCACATCATCAAAAGTAACGATTCCAAGGAGTTCATAGTTCTCTGTTACTACAGGGACTGCTAAAAGAGCATACTTGCGTATGATTTGGATTACCTCGGATTGGTTTGTATCGGCAGACACTGAAATGATTCCAGCGTTCATAATTTCAACCATTCGACATTCTGGAGCAGAAATAATTAGCTCTCGTAATGATACGACTCCAAGTAATTGTTTATTTGAATCTGTAACATATAAGTAGTAAAAAGTTTCGGCATCTACTTCGTTATGCTTTAGGCGCTCAAAAACATCGATTACTGAGTCATCTTTTGCAACTGTTACTACGTCTGTTGTCATCAAGGATCCGATTGTTCCTTTTTTGTATTTAAGCAATTGTTTAATATCATCGGCTTCATCTTTTTCCATCCGTTCTAAATAAAAGTCAGCTTCTTTATATGATAGTAGTCCAAAAAAATCTGTAGCGTCATCTGGAGGTAAATCATTTAACATCTCCACTGCAAACGGACGGTCAAGTTCTATAATGCATTTTTTCTGCAAGGATGGTTCTAGCTCACTAAAAATTTCTCCAAATTCACAAGGAGTTAAAAAAGAATAAATTTTGAAGCGTCTTTCCTCACTGAGTTCGATAAAAAATGTTGCTTGATCCATAGGGTGTAAATCTAGAAAATCCTTTCGAAAAGAATCTTTTTTTCCATCTTTTAAAGATTGCAACATGTAGTATGTGTACTCTTCTTTATATTTATATTGATTTAGTCTAATCATTTTAGATGCTCCTCTCTATTACAAATCCTCAATTTCGACACTAAGAACGTGATCAATCTTTTTGACATAATAATAAATTTCCGTCGTATATTGATCTTCTGGTACGGAAAGAACTAAGTCAATTAATTGGTGATCATTATCAATATCTTTGAGCTTAAAATGCCGAATTTTATACTCTATTTTTTTAGATAGTTCATTTTGTCCTCTATGCTCAATCATTTTAATTAATTCAGTCATACGATAATTAGATTCCACTATAATCTTTAATGAGATTTCCTGGCGATTGAGAGTTGATAGACCTAAAGTTTTAATGAGAAAAGGGACAATGTTGACAGCCCCCATCAAGAGGATTACAGCACATGTTGCTTCTAGATAAAACCCCGCCCCAATAGTAATTCCAAGGGCAGAAGCTGACCAGATTAGCGCAGCGGAAGTAAGGCCGGAAATAACCTCGTTACTTCTTCGTAAAATAACGCCAGCACCAATGAAACCAACCCCACTTACAATTTGAGCGGCAAGTCGCATTGGATCCATATTCGGATGATTTGCACCTCCGAATTTTCCGAATGCTTCTATGGAGACGATTGTTAGTAAACAACTAGCAATACAAATGACCATACTAGGTCTTAGGCCAAGTTGTTTTTGTTTAATCTGTCTGTCAATCCCAATCAATAATCCGAATAGTAAAGCCATACTTAGCTTGATTATCATTTCTACTGTCATTGTCACTATCATTATCGATCACCTCTTCAATGTCTTCACTTCTGTTTGTAGAATGCCACTAAAATAAAAAAATAATATCAATTTCGCCTTGGCGTAATTGTAGCTGTCGCTTCGCTTTCGCTACAGAAAACACTTGTAGCTGTCGCTTCGCTTTCGCTACAGAAAACACTTGTAGCTGTCGCTTCGCTTTCGCTACAGAAAACACTTGTAGCTGTCGCTTCGCTTTCGCTACAGAAAACACTTGTAGCTGTCGCTTCGCTTTCGCTACAGAAAACACTTGTAGCTGTCGCTTCGCTTTCGCTACAGAAAACACTTGTAGCTGTCGCTTCGCTTTCGCTACAGAAAACACTTGTAGCTGTCGCTTCGCTTTCGCTACAGAAAACACTTGTAGCTGTCGCTTCGCTTTCGCTACAGAAAACACTTGTAGCTGTCGCTTCGCTTTCGCTACAGAAAACACTTGTAGCTGTCGCTTCGCTTTCGCTACAGAAAACACTTGTAGCTGTCGCTTCGCTTTCGCTACAGAAAACACTTGTAGCTGTCGCTTCGCTTTCGCTACAGAAAACACTTGTAGCTGTCGCTTCGCTTTCGCTACAGAAAACACTTGTAGCTGTCGCTTCGCTTTCGCTACAGAAAACACTTGTAGCTGTCGCTTCGCTTTCGCTACAGAAAACACTTGTAGCTGTCGCTTCGCTTTCGCTACAGAAAACACTTGTAGCTGTCGCTTCGCTTTCGCTACAGAAAACACTTGTAGCTGTCGCTTCGCTTTCGCTACAGAAAACACTTGTAGCTGCCGCTTCGCTTTCGCTACAGAAAACACTTGTAGCTGCCGCTTCGCTTTCGCTACAGAAAACACTTGTAGCTGTCGCTTCGCTTTCGCTACAGAAAACACTTGTAGCTGTCGCTTCGCTTTCGCTACAGAAAACATTTGTAGCTGCCGCTTTGCTTTCGCACAGATAAAAAAGCTCCCATAAAAAAGGGAGCTTCTTGCTTAGAATGTATCTTGTTCGAAGTACACATCAATAAACCTATCTTAATATTTCTAATTTAATGTAAATTAATAATCAGATTATTAATGAAAGGGACATGTGCGGACTGAACACAAAAACTCTGCCTTTTGCCGTATTTGAATTATTTAAAAATATGAATTGCCATATCGAATAACTATCCATCACATGTTTCCCCCTTTTAAGTCAAATAAAATAAAAAAACCCTCTAACGATTTAGAGGGGGTGAAAAGCGCGCAAAAAAAACAAAAAAACACAAAAAAGCACTTTCGATTCCCCCTAGTCGAGTTTTAGCACTATACACCGTAAAGAAATGGAATCATCTCTTAGCTATGAAAAGCCTTAATCCGGCAGTTCCTGTTCTACCCATGGGCATCTTTCGATATTTCTGGGCAGTGGCCTATGTTTGCATAGGAGCCTCACCTAACGAGGACTTATTGTTTTCAGGTGAATTGTACTCTGAATAATTTTTATTGTCAACAACCAATTATTTATTTTTCTGAAAGTTAAAATCTTAAAACTGTATCAGGGAAATAGTTTATCTTCATTCAGCAAATGTTTTAGTAGCGAAAGCAAAGCGTCAGTAGCAGGATGTTGGTCACGAAGACGTTATCACAGGGATGCTTTTAGCCCACGTTCCTCTACTGCCCTCGCTCCAGGTACTCATTTGTGACGCTGTGATCCCCAATGAGTCGCCCAGCCTCTATTCCAATCTACTTATACAAATGACATACGTTTTAACAAATGTTATTTCTAATTTTTGGTGATGAGCCTTATTTTTATGCTTACAAAGGCATGTCTTTCAACCTCAAATCAAATTATGGGGTTGAAGTGAATAAACAGATTTGTGCAATCACTATTTATGATAATCAATAGCCTCTGTAACAATCTAAAGCTGTTAAGTTCTTTTCATAATACGTATGTTTCTTGGATTCGAATTGCTTTAGCTGAACAAAAAATACAGTTGATTTACTTAGTTTCAATGCCTCGATATAAGATTAAAAAATTTTTGTTAATCTAAAAAGGGTCAAGACTAAACTCTGCTCTTGATTAAAAAAGTAGGTTATGAAAACGCATGGAGGCGAGAGGGAGGACACGCCCGCGGGGAATGTGCAGTTAAGTACATATTTTGGTGAAGAGCCTCTAAAATATATCCTTTTGGTGATATGTGAGTCGCTAGGTTAACAGCGTAAAAGTTTCTCATCACTTCTTCACTTGAACAACTGAATGGAATAGAGAAAGTGGTTTAAAACAGAGTATAAATATAAATTACGAATGTTTTTTATCTGTCTTGATTAAAATTTTTTTTGTAAACTACAGCAAATTTTAAAGTGAAGACTCCTCCATTCACCGCTTGTTTTAAACAGAAATTTGTAATAAAAAGTACTTTGGGAATATTAATATACTCTTGACAAATTTAAAAATAGGGATTACGATGGCGAGGAAATTAAATATTACCTCGTTAGGTGAGGCTCCTATACAAACATAGGCCACTGCCCAGAAATATCGAAAGATACCCATGGGTAGAACAGGAACTGCCGGATTAAGGCTTTTCATAAGGTGGCTAAGAGATGATTCCATTTCTTTACGGTGTGCTAAAACTCGACTAGGGGGAATCGAAAGTGCTTTTTTGTGCTGCTTTATTTTTTGTGCACTTTTTTATACCCTCTAGGACTCCTAGAGGGTTTTTTAGTTTCCAAAAAAGAATCTTATTACACATTGCCCTTTTAGCAAGAGAATAAGAGTTCACTTTCAGAAAGGAGGGGGTCAAGATGGAGAGTCCAAGTATGACCGATGGAGATAGTAGGAGTAAAAAACTAAGATCTGTTTTAATTCAACAGATTAGGAGGACGATTCGATGCTTAAAATCTATAAAAGTGGCGGAGAAGGGCTACTGCAAGAACAGTCCAAGATCGTTCAGGGTAGCTGTGTATATCTCACGGAACCATCAGAAGAGGAGATTCAGTACGTTGTTAGTCACCTTGGAGTACCAATTGACTTTATCAGTGACTCCCTCGATATTGATGAACGATCACGTGTAGAAAAAAATGGGAATGATTTTTTGATGATTGTCAATGTGCCAATAAAAATGCCAAATGGTGAAGTTATACCATATAGGACAATTCCGATTGGTATTATTCAAACAAATGATGTAATTGTTATAATTTGTCGCGTCAATCATCCTATTTTACAGGAATTTAGCAATATTCTTGTTAAGGATATTTACCCCAATATGAGCGCATCTTATATTTTACAGCTATTGCTTGTTTCGGCCCGTTACTATTTACATTGCCTTGATGATATTGATCAAAAAGTTATTGTATCTGAAAAAATAATACAAAAATCGATAAAAAACAGTGAAGTGTATACTTTGCTCAATATAAATAAAAGTCTTGTTTATTTCTCAAAGGCGCTAAAAGTCAATCTTGTGATGCTGAAAAAATTGTCAAGAGTGCTGAACTTGGAGATGAACGAAGAAGATGAAAAACGGATGCAAGCTACTTTTAATGAGATGCAGCAAGCATTCGATACATCACAAATTTACAACGAAAATTTAAGTAATTTAATGGACGCTTATTCTGCTGCAATTGAAATTAACCTTAGTGTCGTAGTGAAAGTTTTAACTGCTTTTACGATTATCTTGACGTTTCCGACGATGGTCGCAACGATATATGGGATGAATTTCCCATTACCAAAGCAGGATGAAGAATACGCATTAGCAGTCCTTATGTCCATCTCCACAGTCATTAGCTTGTTGACAGGATGGATATTTTACAAAACAAAGCTATTTTAAAAGAGAAAGTGAGGAAAAAAGATGCTTACGATATACCAAAGTAATTCATCAGGTCAATTACAACTGGTATCTAACATTGTCCACAACACGTTGCTTTATCTTGTGGATCCGACAGATACCGAAATTTCTCAAGTTTCAAATAAACTTAATATTCCAAAAGATTTTATTCGCGATTCCTTAGACATCAATGAGCGACCTCGGATTGAAAAGGATGATTCGTCAATGGTCATCATTCTCAATTCTCCTGTGGCGATGAATGAGGAACGTTTGTACGAAGAAATTCCTTATCGGACGATACCAATCGGCATTATCCATGTGAAAGATCATTTGGTGATTGTTACAAAAAAAGACAATCCAATATGTAGAGATATATTTTCAGGGAAGTATGGAACATTTCAAACGCATATGAAGACTCGAATAACATTGCTACTTTTTGAAGCAATTGCCCAGTCGTATCTTGATTTTCTCAAGCGAATAAAAGTACAAGTTGGACGATTACAACAAGAATTGAAAGAATCACATAACAACCGCGAGCTATTCGGCTTGATTAATATCAATAAAAGTTTAGTATATTTTTCAACATCTTTGAGAGCTATGCACAATGTATTTTTACACCTTTCCAAAGGGCAAGATATAAAACTATATGAAGAAGATGAGAAAATGCTGCATAATGCGCTAGTAGACCTTGAACAAGCAGCGGAAGTAACGGAAATGCGTAGTCTTAGTTTAAGTAATCTAATGGATGCGTACGCGGCAATCACTCATAATAACCTAAATAGCGTTTTGAAAATACTAACTACCATTACTATTGTCCTGATGATTCCAACTATTATGGGGAGTATTTTCGCAATGAACGTTCCATTGCCTTATGAAGATCAACCATTCATGTTTACGGTGATTATTGGGCTCATGGCAGGCATTAGTGGAGGTCTTGTCTACGTATTTTACAAAACAAAATTTTTACGTTTTTAATATTTTTTACACTGTATATAAGAAAGGAAGTGTATCAAAATGCTTTTAATATACAAAAGTAATTCTGAAGGTAAGTTTGAGCAAACATCAAATATTGGTTATAACAGTTGGCTTCATCTCGAAGCACCAACATCCAGTGAAATTGAACATGTGATGGCAGCTCTTGCTATTCCAAGCGATTTTTTAACCGATTCACTCGATATAGAAGAACGCCCGCGAATTGAAGAACGTGACGGGGCTGTCTTGATTGTTATTCATATTCCTTATGATCGAATAGATGTTGAGAGCTCTTCTCAAGACGTGAAATATCGAACAATTCCTATGGGTATCGTTCACACTGAACATCATATGATTACGATATGTAGAGAAGAGCTACCTTTCATGAAAGATCTGTTTAATGGCGAGATGACTCTTTTTGAGACACACATGAAAACGCGCAACACCTTAAATATATTAAGTATAACTGCGCGGGCGTATATTGATATTTTAGCTACTATTGAACGGGAAGTCTCTTTAGCAGAAAGGGAACTTGCCAAGTCATATCGTAATAGTGAGTTGTACACATTACTATACTTGAATGAAAGTCTTATATATATGGTAACATCACTAAAACAGATGAAATTTACTATGCAAAAAACATTACAGGGGAGCAATATCATATTAGATGAAGACGATGCAAATATTTTAGACGACGTGCTTATTGAGATAGATCAAGCGTATGAAGTGACGGAAATCAATCAAGTTAATTTAAATAATATTATGGATGCATATGGTAACGTAATTCAAAACAACGTAAGCCAAGTACTCAAATTACTCGCTTCATTTACAATCATATTGTCGGTGCCGATGTTAATTGCCAGCATTTATGGGATGAATGTGCCGCTACCATATCAAAATACATCAAATGCATTTTGGGTAGTAATGGTCGTAATGGTCTTGTTGACTGGTTTGTCTACCTTCGTTTTTTACAAAAAAAATTATTTTTCTCGATAGCATAGTGGAATGACTTATACCATTTTAATAGAATAAATTCTAATGTTGAAGTAAACGAATACTTTAATATGATACGTCACAATAAGAATTTTTCAGTAATTGAAGAAGAAAATCTACTATTCTATAAACACTTAAATGACGAACTCAAATGAGCTTTGTTACGATTAGCAATTATAGTACCAATTGACAGAAGAAAATATTTTTTTTATAATGCTCGTTAGAAAATAGTAAAAACAATGATGGAACAAGTACGTATTTGTGCGTGTAAAAGAAAGGGATTTCTTGGCTGAAAAAATCCTCACAATAGCAAATACCGAAAGCTACTCCAGAGTGCAGTTAATCCCTGCCGTTCACTTACGTTACAAGTGCTAAAGAGGTAAGTATACTTTTACTTACAACTAGGGTGGTACCGCGAGAAAATCACAAGTCCTCGTCCCTTTATTGGGATGGGGGCTTTTTTTATGTTGATTTGCGGATTCATATCGTGATTTTACAAAACATATTGGGAGGAACTTTTCATATGAAAGCAGTAGAAATTCGCCGCATGTATTTAGAATTCTTTAAAGAAAAAGGTCATCATCATGAGCCATCAGCACCGCTTGTGCCAATCAATGACCCATCATTACTTTGGATTAACTCAGGTGTTGCAACACTTAAACCATATTTCGATGGTCGTATCATTCCTGACAATCCACGTATTACAAATGCTCAAAAATCAATTCGTACAAATGATATTGAAAACGTAGGTAAAACGGCTCGACACCATACGTTTTTTGAAATGCTTGGTAACTTCTCAATTGGGGATTACTTTAAAAAAGAAGCTATTCATTTTGCATGGGAATTCTTAACAAATAAAAAATGGATGGGCTTTGATCCGGAGCTTTTATCTATTACTATCCATCCTGAAGATCAAGAAGCGTATGACGTTTGGCATAACGAAATTGGTATTCCTGAAGAGCGTTTAATCCGACTAGAGGGGAACTTCTGGGATATTGGTGAAGGTCCATCTGGTCCTAACTCAGAAATTTTTTATGACCGTGGGGAAGAATACGGTTCAGATGAAAATGATCCAGAGATGTATCCAGGTGGTGAAAATGAACGCTATCTTGAAATTTGGAACTTAGTGTTCTCTCAATTCAACCATAATCCTGATGGCACATATACACCGCTACCAAAGCAAAATATTGATACTGGTATGGGTCTAGAGCGTATCGTATCAGTTGTTCAAAATGTTCCAACGAACTTTGATACTGATTTATTCATGCCTATTATTGAAAAAATCGAGCAGTTAGCAAATCGCAAATATAAACTTCCAGGTGAAGTAGCGCTAAGTGAAATCTTCGGTTCAGAAGAAGATATCAACACACCATTTAAAGTTATCGCGGACCATATCCGTACAGTGGCGTTTGCCATTGGTGATGGTGCTCTTCCTTCAAATGAAGGTCGTGGTTATGTATTACGTCGTTTACTACGTCGAGCTGTGCGCTATGCAAAACAAATCGGTATTGAAAAGCCATTTATGTTTGAATTAGTACCAACTGTTGGTGAAATTATGAATGATTTCTACCCAGAAGTAACGGAAAAATGTGAGTTTATCCAACGTGTTATTAAAAATGAAGAAATTCGCTTCCATGAAACATTAGACGGTGGTCTTGCTATCTTTAACGAAGTAGTAGAGGCTCAAAAAGCAGCTGGCCATGACTATATTCCAGGTGCAGATGCGTTCCGTTTATATGATACTTACGGTTTCCCAATCGAATTAACAGAAGAGTATGCGGAAGAAGTAGGCATGAAGGTAGACCATGAAGGCTTTGAAGCAGCAATGGAAGAACAACGTGAACGCGCACGTGCAGCTCGTCAAGATGTGGACTCTATGCAAGTACAAAGTGAAGTGTTAGCAAACTTGACGGTTGCAAGTGAATTTGTAGGCTTTGATGCATTATCTGTAGACACAGAAATTGCGGCGATGATTGTTAATGGTCAAGTAACAAAAGTAGCATCTGAAGGTCAAGAAGCACTAGTTATTTTAGCTAAAACACCATTCTATGCTGAAATGGGTGGTCAAATTGCGGATAGCGGTGTTATTGCTAATGATAGCTTTACTGCCATTGTAAAAGATGTACAAAAAGCACCAAATGGTCAGCCGCTTCATACAGTACTTGTAGAATCTGGCGAAATGCATGTTGAAGATGCGGTGAAAGCAGTAGTTAACCGTGATGAACGTAATTTAATTATTAAAAACCATACAGCAACACATATTATGCAACGTGCATTAAAAGATGTACTAGGTGATCATGTTAACCAAGCAGGTTCATATGTAGGACCTGATCGTTTACGCTTCGACTTTTCTCACTTCGGTCAAGTGACAAAAGAGGAATTACAGCAAATTGAACGTATCGTAAATGAAAAAGTGTGGGATGATATAGAGGTTGTGATTGAAGAAAAGGGCATCGATGAAGCAAAAGCTATGGGTGCAATGGCATTATTCGGTGAGAAATATGGTGATGTTGTTCGCGTTGTTTCAATTGGTGACTACTCTATTGAGCTTTGCGGTGGTATTCACGTAAAACGTTCTTCTGAAATTGGCTTCTTCAAAATTGTTTCAGAAGGTGGTATCGGTGCAGGTACTCGCCGTATTGAGGCCGTTACAGGTAAAGTTGCATATGAAACAGTAAAAGAAGAAGAAGCGTTATTAAACGATGCAGCAGCTTTATTAAAAGCAAATCCAAAAGATATTGTGACAAAAGTACATGCGTTACAAGCTGACTACAAAGAATTACAACGTGAAAATGAGGCATTATCTCAAAAAATCGCAAATGCACAAGCGGGTGCTATTGTGGATGCAGCGCAAACTTTTGGTGATGTAACAGTTCTTTCTACCAAAGTTGAGGCGAAGGATAATAATCAACTGCGCCAAATGATGGATGACTTAAAAGCTAAAATGCCTAAAGCTGTTATCGTTCTTGGTGCTGTCGATGGCGATAAGGTTATGCTATGTGCGGGTGTCACAAAAGATTTAGTTGGTGGCAATTACCATGCAGGAAATATCGTAAAAATGGTAGCAGAAGCATGTGCTGGTAAAGGTGGCGGTCGTCCAGATATGGCGATGGCAGGTGCAAAAGATGCATCAAAACTTGATGAAGCACTACTTTCTGTGTATGATTATGTTAAATCCATTTAAATAATACGCCAAATCATGTTATAATAAAGAGAAATTGGAGATGAGCTTTTTGCACATCTCCTTATTTCTGAAAGCGAGGTGCTGGTCATGAGTTCATTTGATCAAACGATGAAATTTAATTTTCCAGAAGAATCAATGGAACAGGAAGTCAAGCAGGTAATGTTGAAAGTACATTCTTCTTTAGAGGAAAAGGGATATAATCCTATCAATCAGATTGTCGGTTATTTACTTTCTGGTGATCCGGCGTATATTCCTCGCCATCAGGATGCTCGTAATTTAATTCGCAAGCTTGAGCGTGATGAAATTCTAGAAGAGCTTGTTAAATTTTATATTAAAAAGAATAACGAGGGCTAGAAATGAGAATTATGGGATTAGACGTTGGGTCAAAAACCGTAGGCGTTGCCGTTAGTGATGCTCTAGGGTGGACGGCCCAAGGTATTGAAACCGTAAAAATTGATGAAGCAAACGGCGAGTTCGGAATTGACCGTATAGCCGAGCTAGTAAAGGAATATGTTATAACAGAATTTGTTGTAGGATACCCGAAAAACATGAATAATACGGTGGGACCGCGTGGAGAGGCTTCTGAAGACTATAAAAAGCTTTTAGAAGATACATTTTCATTACCGGTCAAGCTTTGGGATGAACGTTTAACAACGATGGCTGCAGAGCGTATGCTAATCGATGCGGACGTAAGTCGCAAAAAGCGTAAGCAAGTCATTGATAAAATGGCTGCTGTGATGATTTTACAAGGCTATTTAGATAGCAAAAATTAATTGATGAGGTGACAAGCACATGGCACACGAGCACAACCATGAAGAAGAATTACATGTACAACACATTACAGTGATTGACGAGAACGGAAACGAACAGCTTTGTGAAGTGATTCACGTACATGAATCGGCTGAATTTGGTAAATCATACGTATTTTACTCTATGGTAGGTGCAGAAGAAGATGCAGATGGTTCTGTAGAAATCTTCGTATCTTCATTTGTACCATCTGAAAATGGTGAAGATGGTGAGTTAACACCAATCGAAACAGAAGCAGAGTGGGATATGGTAGAAGACGTATTAAACGCTTTAGAGGATGAAAACGAGGACTAATCGTAATCTTTAAAAGTGTGGAACAAGGATGGCAACAAGCACTCCTTGTTCCTTTTTTACTTTTGAAAGAATAAAGCTGGCTCATCACTAAAAGTTGTGGATGACATTTTTAAAAATATATGCTCTGTATATTAGTTGATCTTCGTTACGACTGGACGATTCCTTGGGGATCAGCAATAGAGGAACGAAGGCTAAGACCATCACGTCCTGTGATAACGCCTTTGTGACCAACATCGTGTCGTTGCCGCTACGTTTGCACTACGCTTTCGCACAAAAAAACACTTGTTGCCCCAAGCGGCTCATCGGACGCCCCCAGGAAGCTTTGCTCTGTGCGAAAGCGAAGCGTCAGCTACAATTGTTTTATCTGTGCGAAAGCGAAGCGTCAGCTACAATTGTTTTATCTGTGCGAAAGCGAAGCGTCAGCTACAAAGCGCCCAGTCGGAACGGAAATCAACCACACGTTATGGTGATGAGCCATAAGCTGTGAGGTTATGTGAGACTATGGCGAATCCAATGAATTAAAGGTGAGATTTTTGTGTCACCCAAAAAATGACTCGTATCAAAGTTTGAAACATAATTTAGCCTAATTAAGGAGGAGATTAAATGAGTGAAGAAACACAAGAGTTTCTTATAGTTGGAGAGGATGGCAAGGAGCAAAAATGCCGTGTGGTCTTTACCTTCGATGCAGAGGAGAAATCATATGTATTGTTTTCGTTAATTGACGAAGATGGTAACGAAATTCCTGGAGACATTTCTGCTATGACATTTGATTACGATGATAACAATGGAGAAATGACAAATTTACAGCCTGTTGAAACTGAGGCAGAATGGGAAATGATTAATGAGGTAGTCCTAACACTTCTAGACGAGTTTCAGGAGGAGCCGCAGCTAATTACAGTAACAGATGAGGATGGATCAGATCAGGTTTGTGAGGTCATTCATACATTTTCGTCAGAACAGTTTGGCAAATCCTATGTACTATATGTTCTGTCAACGGACGAACCGATAGAGGAACGAGATATTTTTGCTGCCCAATACGTACCTGGAAATGACGGAACAATTGAAGAATTATTACCCATTGAAACAGATGAAGAATGGGCATTTGTTGAAGATGTATTAAATGATTTGTAACAAAAACTCTGAGTGCTTAATAAAGCTACTCAGAGTTTTTTTATGTAAGTGGGTATTAATATGTAAAAGTATGCTATCTGTAAATGGAATTTGTGTATTTTCGATTGAATGTAATGAACTTTCGAGAAAAAAACATTTTTTTACGAAGTGTTTTATCAGGATTTTTAGATGGTTAGGGATGGTGTGGAAAATGAAGTATTGACCAATTGTGAGTAAGTAGATAAGATTTGTTTTAATTAAACCAAGTAAGCTTATTTATAAAGAATGGAATAAGATGATGACATTATGTGGACTACTGGTCAGTGTATTGAGATAGGTTTGTTGGCAGGCTGCACAAGCAAAGGAAAGTGATTATACAGTTGAGGATATTACAAATATTACCACGTGATTTTGAGGACTTTGTGAACAACGTTGTGCCAATTTTACAAGAACGTGGCATTTATCGGAAAGAGTATATAGGTTCAACACTAAGAGAATATTTAGGGCTATAAAAACCACAAAATAGATTTACTAAAAGCAAGGTGCCTCAGAGCTGAGTGATGTTTATACTCGTAACGAACGTGAGCAACAGCTAGTCCAGGATACTCGTGAATTGGCCCAACAAATTGACAAGACAGCTACTAAATATGATGAGAGCGGAGGATTTCCGTTTGAGCATTTTAAAATTGAAAAAAATATGGCGGCGAGGAAATTTCTCTTTATGAAATGTTATTAGCACAAGAACAATTAGCTAGAGATATAGCCGCTTCAATCCTCCGACAGATGATGTGGTTATCTCACAGCTTGCAAAGGGGTTACTAGTCGATATCAAACAAGAATCTTTTCAATTATAGTCTGAAATAAGTGACACGTTATCACTTTATATTGAGATAATAAGTTTTCTGACCGTTAATGTGGGAAAATAATCTTAACAAAATAGTTGGTAGATTTTTGTTTTCTCCATGGCGAGCTTTCCATAATCAAACTCTCATTAATTTTACCTGGATTTTTATATTTCCATTGAAGCCATAAAACTATTTTGGTTTCAGCTTGTTAATTAACCCTGTGAAAATCAACTTTTATTTATTGCTTCATATTAACTATATTTTTTCTTTTGTCGTAACCTGTTTTTTCTGTGTGCTTTTTCTACTGAATTATCTATTTCTGTTTGTCGTGAAAGTTGATTTCTAGTATGATAATGAAGTGATAGGGGGGAAACCCGTGAATAACGGTTCAAAAAAACAAGAAATGTTTTCAAAAATGCAAGAAAGAAAATCCGAGGTAAAAATTGTGAGAAAAATCGTTGCTATTGTTACAATTGCTTTTGTTCTAATATTAGGGATTGTCGGTTTACTAGGCTATAATTATGTGAAGAGTGCCTTAAAACCAATAGATCCGGATGCGACTAAAACAATAGCAGTTGAAGTACCAATTGGTTCAAGTTTAGGCTCTATTTCGACTTTACTAGAGAAAGAAGGCATTATTAAAGATTCTCGTGTTTTTAAATACTATGCCAAATTTAAAAATGAATCAAAATTCCAAGCAGGGGATTATGATTTAACTCAGGCAATGACATTTGATGAGCTAATAGAAAGTTTAAAAACTGGGAAGGTATACCGTAAGCCAGTCTTTACGATGACGATTCCAGAAGGTTTAACGCTTGAACAAATTGGTAATATTGTTGAAAAGAAAACGCCATACACTGAAAAGGAATTTATGGACTTAGTAACAAGCGATACATTTGTTCAACAAATGAAGGCTAACTACCCTGAGCTTGTGACAGATGCGGTTTTAGCCGATAATATTCGCTATGATTTAGAGGGCTATTTATTCCCTGCAACTTATTCTTACTTTGAAGAAAAACCTTCATTAGAATCGATTGTAGATGAAATGGTGGGGGCTATGGACAAGATTGTGAAGAATTACAGCGATGTTCTAGCTGAAAAGAAAATGTCTGTGCATCAATTATTAACATTTGCTTCATTATTGGAAGAAGAAGCTACTGCCCAAACAGATCGAGAAACGATAGCGAGCGTATTCTATAATCGTATGGATCAAGGGATGCCACTACAAACAGACCCAACTGTTTTATATGCGCTTGGTTCCCATAAAGATCGTGTACTATATGAAGATTTAGAAGTAGATAATGTCTATAATACTTATAAAAATAAAGGCTTACCACCAGGTCCTATTGCAGGTGCTGGAAAAACTTCGATTGAAGCATCGCTAAATCCAAGTAAAACAGATTACCTATTCTTCTTAGCGGATAAAGAGGGTGTCAACCACTTCTCGAAAACATATGATGAACATTTACAAAAAGTAGAAAAATATTTGCGCAAGTCAGAGTAATGTCTTTAAAATAGAAAAAATAAATAACAATAATGTGGATAGAAGGAAAGAAAAATAGCTTTCCTTCTATTTTCGTGCTATTATAAGTTGTGATTTTTGATCAATCCGCATGGAATAAATTCAATCAGTCCGTTAATGCGGGATAATATACGTGGTGGCAATTGTTATGAGCTTATACAAAAACAATTGCTCATTTTTGTATGACGAAGTACCAAGACATCACGTTTGGTCTTTTTCTTTTTGTTGCTAAATGATGAAGTACAGACAACGAGAGATTGCTCGTTGCCTTTTAAATGAGGGTGGATTTAACAATGGAATTATCAGATGCATATATACAATCATTTATTCAACCACGTAATGATTTGCTTTTAGAAATGGAAGCATTTGCGGAGGAGAATCATGTACCGATTATGCAGCTTGCAGGCATTGATGCTTTGAATCAACTGCTACGTATTCAAAATCCGTCAAAAATTTTAGAGATTGGGACAGCAATTGGTTATTCTGCAATAAGAATGGCAGAGGCTTTACCAAATGTGCATATCGTTACAATCGAGCGTGATACAGAGCGTGTTGCGAGAGCGAAGGCTTATATTGAACGTTCTACAGTATCAAATCGTATTACCGTCATTGAAGGAGACGCCTTAGAGGTAAAAGATGAGGCAATCCATACAACATTCGATGCAGTTTTTATCGATGCTGCAAAGGGGCAATATCAACGCTTTTTTGAAAAGTACGCGCCTCTTGTAAAATCTGGCGGAGTTCTATATATCGATAATATGTATATGCATGGCTTATCAGATTTGGATTTAAAGGATGTACCGCGTCGCAAGCGTACAATGATTCGCAATTTAAAAAACTTCACTGAATGGATTATGCAGCACCCAGATTATACAAGTGCATTTTTACCAGTCGGTGACGGCTTATTACTATGTTTGAAGAGGTGACTATTATGAAAAAACCGGAATTGCTTGTTACACCGCAATCAGTGGACCATGTAAAAGTACTTTTACATGCTGGAGCAGATGCTTTTGTCATTGGTGAACAACAATTTGGTCTTCGACTAGCAGGAGACTTTTCTGTTAGTGAAGTAGAAGAAGCTACAAAGCTGATTCATGCAGCGGGTAAAAAGGTGTATGTTGCGGTAAATGCGCTATTCCATAATGAAAAATTGGATGCGCTTGCCGAATATTTAAAAGAAATGCAACGTATTGGCGTTGACCGTTTAATTTACGGTGATCCAGCAGTATTAATCATTCGTCGTGAGCAAGGTGTAACAATACCGTTACACTGGAATCCTGAAACAACTGCAACGAACTGGTTTACGGCAAATTATTGGGGAAAAAGAGGAGCAACTCGCGCAATACTTGCTCGTGAACTTTCTTTAGATGAAGTGCTAGAAATTAAAGAAAGCGCGGAAGTAGAGATTGAGGTTCAAGTACATGGGATGACATGTATGTTCCAATCAAAACGTCCATTACTAGGCCATTATTTCTTATATCAGGATAAAGTAATGGAAATTGAGAATCGTAAGGAAAATCGTAATATGTTCCTTCATGATGATGAACGTAATAATAAATATCCAATTTATGAGGATGTTAATGGTACGCATATTTTCAGTCCAAACGATATGTGCACTATTGATGAGCTAGGCGAATTATTCGAAGGTGGCATTGATGCATTGAAAATTGAGGGTGTACTTCAAACACCAGAATATGTGGCCACAGTAACAGAAGCTTATCGTCAAGCAATCGACACATATTTTGACGAATCAGAAGATGCGTATGAAGATATTAAAGATGATTTATTAGCAAAAATTGAAGAAATTCAGCCTGCCATCAGACCTCTTGATACTGGCTTTATCTTCAAGGAAACAGTTTACTAGGAGGTGGCAAGAACATGGCATTAGCATTACAACAAAATGACAAAATCCGTGAGATTGTAGACGGTAAACGTGTCATTACAAAAAAACCAGAGCTACTTGCCCCTGCAGGTAGTCTAGAAAAATTAAAAGTAGCAGTTCATTACGGTGCGGATGCGGTATTTATTGGTGGACAAGAGTTCGGCCTACGTTCAAACGCAGATAACTTCTCAATTGAAGAAATGCGTGAGGGTGTTGAATTCGCCAATAAATACGGTGCCAAAATCTATGTTACTACAAATATTTTCGCCCACAATGAAAATATGGACGGCTTAGAGCAGTATTTAAAAGATATTGAATCTGCGGGTGTTACAGGCATTATTGTAGCGGACCCTCTTATCATCGAAACATGCCGTACTGCTGCACCAAAGCTTGAAATTCACCTTTCTACACAGCAATCTTTATCAAACTGGAAGGCTGTACAGTATTGGAAAGAAGAAGGCTTACATCGTGTAGTATTAGCTCGTGAAGTAGGCGGCGAAGAAATGCAGCTTATGAAGGAAAAAGTCGATATTGAAATTGAAGCATTCGTTCATGGAGCGATGTGTATCGCTTATTCTGGTCGCTGTGTACTTTCGAATCACATGACTGCTCGTGATTCTAACCGTGGGGGTTGCTGTCAATCTTGTCGCTGGGACTATGATTTATACGAGGTAGAAGATGGCGAAGAAAAGGCACTTTTCGATGATAATCACGCATCTTTTGCGATGAGTCCGAAAGACTTAAAGCTAATTGAAGCAATTCCACATATGATTGAACTTGGTATTGATTCATTAAAAGTAGAAGGTCGTATGAAATCAATTCACTATGTTGCTACAGTTGTTTCAGTGTACCGTAAAGTGATTGATGCTTATTGTGCTGACCCTGACAATTTCAAAATTAAACGTGAGTGGCTCGAGGAATTAGACAAATGTGCTAACCGTGATACTGCTGAAGCATTCTTCCACGATGCACCTGGTTACGAGGAGCAAATGTTTGGTGTACATGGCCGTAAAACGACTTATGAGTTTGCTGGACTAATTTTAGAGCATGACCCAGAAACGAAAATGGTTACAATGCAACAACGTAACTATTTTAAACCTGGCGATGAGGTAGAATTCTTTGGGCCAGAAATCGAAAATTTCCGTTTTACAATGGGTGAAATTTGGGATGAGGATGGCAATAGCTTAGATGCTGCTCGTCATCCACTACAAATTATTAAATTTAAATGCGACACACCATTAAAACCGCATAACATGATGCGAAAGGAGAATAATTAATGGCAGCGAAGCGTCCAGTCGTCATCGGAATCGCTGGTGGCTCATGCTCGGGAAAAACAAGTGTGACCAATGCCATTTATGATGTTTTCCGTGACCATTCAGTAGTTGTAATTGAACAAGATTTTTACTATAAAGATCAAAGTCATTTAACGTTTGAGGAGCGTTTAGGTACAAACTATGACCATCCGTTAGCGTTTGATAATGATTTGTTAATTGAGCACATAAAAAAATTATTGCTACGTCAACCAATTAACAAGCCTGTGTATGATTATGTACAACATACAAGAGCACAAGAAGTTATTCATGTTGAACCTGTAGATGTTATTATATTAGAAGGTATTTTAGTGTTAGAGGATGCAGATTTACGTGATTTAATGGACATTAAATTATTTGTAGATACGGACTCAGATATACGTATTATTCGTCGTATAATGCGTGATATAAAAGAGCGTGGGCGTACAACAGATTCTGTAATCGAACAATATTTAACAGCAGTACGTCCAATGCATAATTTATTTATTGAGCCGACGAAACGTTATGCTGATATTATTATTCCTGAGGGTGGGGATAATGAGGTTGCAATTGATTTGATGGTAACGAAAATTAAAACTATTCTTGAAACCGACAACGTATTGTAATAAGATAGAGTGGTATTGACAATATTTACATGCGTATCTGTGCATATTTCGGAAAGGCATGCATACTATTAGGTCAAAGAGTAATTTGAAAACGTTTAAAAATAATAAAATTCGATTAAATGTACCCTACTAGGCATTTAATCGAGTTTTATGTTTTTATATTGACGAAAATAAGGAGTGAAGAACTTTGGCAAACGAAAAACAGTTCCCAATGACAGCTGAAGGTAAGAGAAAATTAGAAGAAGAATTAGTAAAATTAGAAACAGAAACACGTAAGGAAATCGTAGAACGTATTAAAATCGCTCGTGATTTCGGGGATCTTTCTGAGAACGCTGAGTATGATTCGGCAAAAGAAGAACAAGCCTTTCTGGAAGGTCGAATTTCTACATTAAAATCAATGATTCGTAACGCAGTTATTATTTCTGAGGATGAAACGGACAACAGTGCGGTATCACTAGGGAAAACGGTTACATTTGTAGAAATTATTAATGGAAAACCATCAACAGAAGAGGAATCTTACACGATTGTTGGTTCGGCTGAGGCAGATCCAATGGAATTCCGCATTTCTAATGAATCACCAATTGCTAAAGGCTTGCTAGGTCGTGCTGAAGGCGAAGAGGTTGTCGTACAAACACCTGGTGGCGAAATGAAAGTTAAAATTATTTCAATAAAATAATTTTTTGTACAAGCAGTTAGCTTATCTTTTAAAAGAGAGCTAGCTGCTTTTTCTTCATCCGCAAATGTTTTTTTGTAGCGACAGCAACAACAGGGTTTATCTGTGCGAAAGCGAAGCGACAGCAACAACAGGGTTTATCTGTGCGAAAGCGAAGCGACAGCAACAACAGGGTTTATCTGTGCGAAAGCGAAGCGACAACAGCAATTACGCCAAGGAGAAATTGATTCTTGAATCCATATTCCGTTTAAATTTTCACGCAAATGGTAAAAAATGGTTCTTTATCGAAAGTTGTGGATGACATTTGCTAAAACGTATACTATGTAAATAGGTTGATTTTCGTTACGGCTGGGTGACTCCTTGGGGATTAGCGACAGCAGCTACAAAGCGCCCAGTCGGAGCGGAAATCAACCACACGTTTTGGTGATGATCCAAAAATCTTTGGAAAATACGTCGAGATGTCTTTATTTTTCTCTATGAAAAAATATATGAGCACAATTATTTTGCAAGTACTGTTGAACTTGATAGAATATTGGCTAGAGAGGGGGAGACTTCATGAGTGAACGACAAACTCGAAGCAGTCGTCATTTGCAGCCATCTCATAATAAAAAGCTAGATAAACTATTGAATGTTTTAATTGGTATTGTCGTGATATTAATTATTATAACAGCAACATACGTGTTTAAATGGCAGGATGATGCAGGAAAAGCTGAGAAAGACGAGCCAATACAGGAGCAGAAGAACGACAAAGAAGATGTGAAGGAAGAGCCTTCTAAAGAGCAAAATAATGATGTTGCAGCTCAAGAGGAAAAACCTGCAAAGGAAGAGCCCACAGAAGAAACTCAAACATCTGAACAGGACGCTACTACTGAAACTACTTCAGACAACCCAATTGTTGACAAGGTCATAACAAATAAAAGTTGGGAGCCTACACCTACAACACAAACAGGCCAGCATGTGTCTTCTTACGATGATAAATCAGTAGACTGGGCTGAAAAGGTCGCAACAGTTACAGCCGTTACAGGTATCGAAAAGGATCAGATGATTGTCTGGCGTATAGGTAATAACGGTAGTGCTAATTCGGCTATTGCAACAGTCTCAACGAATGATAAGACAAAAATGTATCGTGTTAGCATGGAATGGGTCGACAATGAAGGTTGGCTACCAGTTCAACTTGAGCAACTAAATACATTAAATGGCGCCTATTGACGAAAATAACTCGTTTGTTTATTTTTAATAGAGCTAATAAAGAAGGGAATTAACAGAGATATGAAAATTGCAGTAATCGGCGCAATGGAAGAAGAAGTAGAGCTTTTACGAGCATCATTAGATCATGCAAAAAGCACAACAATAGCAGGCAGTGAATATACAACTGGAACTTATGAAGGGAAAGAGGTAGTTTTATTAAAAAGTGGTATTGGTAAAGTGAATGCTGCAATGTCAACTACTATTCTATTACATGAATTCAAGCCTGATGTAGTCATTAATACGGGCTCTGCCGGGGGCTATGATGAGACTCTTGAAGTAGGCGCAGTCGTTATTTCAGATGAAGTCCGTCATCATGATGTAGATGTAACGATTTTCGGTTATGAAATTGGTCAGATGGCTGGTATGCCAGCAGCTTACAAATCAGATGAAAAACTTATGAAAGTGGCTGAAGAGGCAGTAAAGGCAGTTGGAGAGCACCAGTACGGTGTTGGTTTAATTTGCTCAGGCGATGCTTTTATGAATGATCCTATTCGTGTAGAAGCTGCTCGTCGCCATTTCCCACAAATGAAGGCTGTAGAGATGGAAGCTGCAGCTGTTGCACAAGTTTGCTATCAATTTGATACTCCGTTTGTTGTTATTCGTGCTTTATCAGATATTGCTGGAAAAGAATCGAATATCAGTTTCGATGAGTTTTTGCCAGTAGCTGCAAAGCATTCGACACAAATAGTACTAAAAGCTATTGAAACGTTATAAAGTTAAACTTTAATCAGAGGGGGAGTTTTTTATCGCCCCGCTGATTATTAGTTTTCACCAATCGTATTTTTATTGCCCGTTAATGTGGGATAAAGTACACAGAATGGTCAAAATGAGTGGTCTGTAGTGTGAGAAAAATCACAGTTTGAAAGTCTCACCAATGCTAAACTGTTGTTAATTAAATCTCTTCATATTTGGATGGGAGGCATTCCGGGTGCTATTTTTAACAGCAGGTGTAGTCATTATTACGACGTTACTAGGTACACTTATTTCAGCAGAACTTTCAGAATCTGTAGAATTTCATTGAGGAAAAAGCTCTCTTGCGACATTCAATATCGCAAGGGAGCTTTTTTGCAGTTTAATTAGTTTCGCTAACTTTCTAAGGATTGGCTCATTACCAAAAGTGCAAAAACCATCTGCCGCTGACGCTTCGCTTTCGCGCAAAGTGGCTCATCAGCCCCTCCAGGAAAGCGCTCAATCGGAACGGAAATCAACCACATGTTATGGTGATAATCAAAAAAATACAAGATTAATTGCCGATTAATCTAATGGATTTATTGAAATTTTACAATTATCAATTTACAGTATATTATTCAATAGACTTTTGATCTCTTTTATATAATTGATAGAGTTTAATAAGCGCTCGCTTTTCAATGCGAGATACATAACTACGAGAAATATTTAAACGTGCAGCGATTTCCTTTTGCGTAAGTGCATCCTGTTGGTTTAAACCATAGCGAAGGGTAACGATTTCTAGCTCACGAGCATCAAGCATATGCAAATAATGGTATAGTTGTGCAACATGCTCTTTATGTTCAAGTTTTTCTGTTGCACTCTCTTCATCGCATTGTAATAGATCTCGGATTTGTAGGGCATTACCATCTTTATCTGTACCGATTGGCTCAAATAAGGAAACATCTTTTTGCACTTTTTTCTGAGTACGCAAATGCATTAAAATTTCATTTTCGATACAACGGGCAGCATAAGTGGCAAGACGGGTTTTTTTGTCAGGCGTATAACTTTCTACAGCTTTCATAAGACCAATAGTACCGATGGAAATATAATCATCAAGTTGTTCATGTTTTGGGTGGAATTTTTTCACAACGTGTGCAACGAGCCTCATATTACGCTCAATTAGATCAAGACGCGCTTGCTCATCACCGCCTAAAAATCGTTCAATACAAGCAGCTTCCTCTTCTTTTGAAAAGGGTTTATGGAAAGTTTGCCCCTTTAAATAGCCAAGTAACGCTGGGATCTCAAGCCATAACTGCAACATAGATGTAAAAATTCCGCTCATTGAATGATTTCATCCTTTCCCCATTTTTCGACAGTATATGTTAAGAAACTGCGTTAAATGAAAAAAAGTGCAACAGCAAATGCGCTGTTACACTTTTTTTAACGTGATTGTACTAATCATTAGTAATGCTAGTATTGGGAAAAGGAAAAGATAAAATGCCGGGTGGAACGTATTAGAGGCAAAATACGTTAAAGTTATAAGCGTACCTGCCGCAGTAATTGGTAACCCTGTGAAATAACCGTTTGCTTCACTAATATTGAAGCGAGCTAATCTCATTGCACCGCAGACGATGTACAGTACTGTCATCATCATGCCGACAAAACCAAAGTCGACTAAGACAACTTCATACATTAATAATGCAGGTGCCACACCAAATGATATAATATCACTCATAGAGTCTAATTGTTTACCTAGATCAGACACTTGTCCGAGTGCTCTAGCTACCTTTCCATCATAGCGATCAAGAAGGGCAGCAATAAAGATAAACAAGACACTGTAGCTATAATATTCATGTAGTGTAGCCATAATGGCCGCGCCACCAAAGGACATATTACTGATTGTAATGAAGTTTGCTGTTTGCGATTTCATTTTCTTAACCGTGGTATCCACCAACTTGTGATAAAAAAACAAGGGGGATCACTCCTTTACACTTAAGATATTTTACCATTATACTTCGAATGCGAAAAAATTGACAGTCTAAATTAATCGATAGGGGTTTTGTTTTATGAAAGAAAAACTATATCAACGCTTGATTGAATTAACAAATGGCAAGCAATCCTCCCAGCTTTTGCAAACTATTGCAAAAGCAAAGTGGAGTAAACGTATTATTCCTAGTTACATGAAGGTATACGATATTAAACTTGAAGAGGTTTCAAAAAAACAACAACAATTTTCAAGTTTACATGATTTTTTCACAAGAGAGCTTTTAGAAGATGCACGTCCAATTGAACAAAATACCACTACCTATGTAAGTCCAGTGGATGCGAAAATAGAGTCATTTGGACGTATCGAATGGGATATGACGTTTCTTGTAAAGGGTAAGCCTTATGCATTACAAGATTTACTTGGCAATACAGAACGTGCTGCACAATATGCAGATGGACATTTTATTGTGTTTTACTTGAGTCCTGCAGATTATCACCGTATTCATAGCCCAATTGATGGGCGAGTGCTAAGACAATATACGCTTGGGCAAAAATCCTATCCCGTTAATCAGCTAGGTCTTACATACGGTAGAAAACCAATTTCACACAATTATCGTTCAGTAACGGAGCTGAAAGTGGTTAAAAATCAGCAGGTAGCGTTTATTAAAGTTGGTGCTACCTTTGTAAACTCTATCGTACTCACTAATACCACAACACAGTGGCGTAAGGGTGAAGAAATCGGATATTTTTCATTCGGCTCAACAGTAGTTATGCTATTTGAAAAGGATGCAATAGAATTTACCGATAATGTTGTGCAAGGAAGCCCAATTCGAATGGGTGAAGCCTTTGCAAATATGCTATAATGGTCGAATAATACATTTAGATTAGGGGTCACTATTTTGTATAATTTTTTATTACCAGATGAATTTGTAACGAGCATTTTTGAAATTACACCGGAAAAACTTCAAGACATAGGCATTAAAGGAATCATTACGGATTTAGATAATACGCTTGTGGAATGGGACCGTGCAGATGCAACGGAAGAGCTTATTATTTGGCTTCGCATTATGAAAGAATCAGGCATTCGTGTTATTATTGCGTCGAATAATAATGAAGCACGTGTCAAGCATTTTGCCGAGCCACTAGATATTCCGTATATTCATAAGGCTAAAAAGCCACTTCGTAATGCCTTTTATAATGCAGTTATTCAATTAGGGCTACGTCCACAGGAAGTAGTAATGGTAGGAGACCAACTACTAACGGATGTAATGGGTGCAAATCGCTTAGGCTTGCACACAGTACTAGTAAAACCAGTTGCACAATCAGATGGGCTCGTAACAAAATTCAATCGATTCATTGAACGTCGCGTGTTCAATGATTTAAAACGAAAAGGAATCATTACTTGGGAGGAAAAAGAATGAACGAAATGCCAAATTGTATTGGCTGTGGTACAACAATTCAAACAGAAGATAAAACAGCAGTTGGGTATGCACCCCAATCATCATTAGAAAAAGACGTGGTCATTTGCCAACGTTGCTTCCGTTTGAAAAACTATAATGAAATTCAACCAGTGTCATTAACAGATGACGACTTTTTACGCATATTAAACGGTCTTGGAACACAGCAAGGCTTAATCGTAAAAATTGTTGATATTTTTGACTTCAATGGGAGCTGGTTACCAGGACTTCACCGCTTCGTTGGGAAAAATCCTGTATTATTAATCGCGAATAAAGCCGATTTATTACCGAAATCTGTGAAACCGAAAAAAGTGATTAATTGGCTAAAACGTGAAGCGAAGGCTCTTGGTCTACAACCTGTCGATGTACTTTTAGTGAGTGCCCATAAAGGTAAAGGAATGACTGAAGCGATGGAAGCCGTTGACGAGTATCGTAATGGACAAAATGTTTACGTTGTAGGTTGTACAAATGTTGGGAAATCCACGTTCATTAATCGTATTATCAAGCAGGCAACAGGTGAAGGTGAGGTTATTACAACTTCTCATTTCCCGGGTACAACTTTGGATATGATTGAAATTCCATTAGATGATGGCAGTGCATTATATGATACACCAGGGATTATTAATCATCATCAGATGGCACACCATATTGACGCTAGTGAATTAAAATATATTATGCCTAAAAAAGAAATAAAGCCGAAAGTTTACCAACAAAATGCGGGACAAACTTTATTTATCGGTGCTCTTGCTCGTTTTGACTTTATACAAGGTGATCGTTCGGCATTTACGGTGCATGTGGCCAATGACTTACCAATTCACCGCACAAAGCTTGAGAAGGCAGATGCATTGTATGCAGAGCATAAGGGTGAATTACTTGCACCTCCAACTGCAGACTTTATAGACCAGCTACCGCCATTAGTGCGTCATGAGTTCTCCATCAAAGAAGCGAAAACAGACGTTGTCTTCTCTGGTCTTGGATGGATTACTGTGCAGCATGCAAATGTAGTTGTAGCAGCTTTTGCGCCAAAAGGTGTACAAGTTTCAATTCGCCCATCACTAATTTAGGATGTACAAGTAGAGAAGAGGGACTAGGAAATGAAGAAATGGTTTGCGGTTATTGGTGATCCGATTGAACATTCAAAATCCCCAGCAATGCACAATGCTTGGTTTGAGGAACTGACGATAGATGCGACGTATATTCCAGTGCATGTATC
This sequence comes from Lysinibacillus sp. FJAT-14222, assembly GCF_001278875.1. Classification (NCBI taxonomy): domain Bacteria; kingdom Bacillati; phylum Bacillota; class Bacilli; order Caryophanales; family Bacillaceae; genus Lysinibacillus; species Lysinibacillus sp. FJAT-14222. The sequence continues at coordinate 160,233 of NZ_LIYL01000048.1, forward strand.
TTCTGAAAATATGGAGTCAGCGGTTGCTGGCCTAAAAACATTAGGTGCAAGTGGCTGGAACATTACAATCCCACATAAAACAGCGATCATTCCTTATTTAGATGAGCTAGATGAGTTGGCAGAAAAAATGGGAGCTGTCAATACGGTTGTCCGAACAAAAGAAGGTAAATTAAAAGGATACAATACAGACGGTATTGGTTTTGTGCGCTCGCTAGAAGAAGCGGTTGGTAAGTCTCATAAGGATAAGCCAGTCCTTCTTATTGGTGCAGGCGGTGCTGCTCGCGGTATTGCCTTTGCTATGCAACAGCAAGGTTACACGAATTTAACCATTGCCAATCGCACAGTGGCAAATGCCCAAGCAATTGTCGATGAAATGGGTATAGGTCATGCTATTTCTTTAGCAGAGGCTGAGGAAACATTAGCTGATTTCGGCATTTTAGTGCAAATGACATCGGCTGGACTTGCTACGGGCAATTTTTCAATGCCATTTTCACTAGAACGACTTGCAAAAGGCGCAATTGTGGCCGATATTGTGTATAATCCATTAATGACGCCTTTTTTAAAAGCGGCTGAGGAAAAAGGAGCAACCGTCGTTACGGGTCTTGGAATGTTCGTTCATCAAGGGGCTATTGCTTTTGAGCACTGGCTTGGTGAATACCCAAATACAAATTCAATGATTGCGCAACTGAAAGCGCAATTAGGAGGATATTAATTTTTATGTTAACAGGTAAACAAAAACGTTTTTTACGTGCAGAAGCACACAATCTAACACCAATTTTCCAAGTAGGAAAAGGCGGCGTTAATGACGAAATGACAAAACAAATTCGTGAAGCATTGGAAGTACGAGAGCTGATTAAAGTACGTATTTTAGATAACTGTGAGGAGGACAAGCATGAAGTTGCAGAAGCACTTGCAAAGGGTGCTCATGCAGAGCTTGTGCAATTAATTGGACTGACAGTTGTTTTATATAAAGAATCACGCAATCATAAAAAGATTGTATTACCAAAAGCAACGAAATAAGGTGAGACGATGAAAAAGGTCGGTTTACTGGGAGGCACATTTAATCCACCACATAATGGACACTTAATGATGGCTAATGAAGTACTGCATGCATTGGATTTAGATGAAGTTCGCTTTATGCCAAATGCGTTACCACCACATAAGTTTGCACGTCATGATGCCAGTGATGTGGAGCGCCTTGAAATGGTAAAGCGTGCAATAAGTCCATATCCGCATTTTTCTGTGGAGTCGTATGAGGTAGAGAAGGGTGGCGTATCCTATTCATATAAGACACTTACTTCGTTGTGTATAAGAGAACCTAATGTGAAATTTTACTTTATCATTGGCGGCGACATGATTGATTCGCTTCACACATGGTACTGTATTGATGAATTAGTGAAGCTTGTGCAATTTGTAGGAGTAAAGCGTCCAGGAACAGAGGCCCTAACAGAGTATCCTATACTAATGGTGGAAGCTCCCCAAATCGATTTGTCGTCCACACTGATTCGTGAACGCCTTGCCACTGGAGGAACGGTTACTTTTTTACTGCCAGAAACGGTAGAGACGTTCATACGAGAGGAAGGTCTATATGGAACGCGAACAGTACTTGGCGGCGATTAAGCCACGCATGCCTGAGAAGCGCTATATTCATACCATTGGTGTAATGGAAACAGCCATTGAGCTAGCAACATTATATGGTGAGGATGAAAAAAAGGCTGAGATAGCTGCCATCCTTCACGATATTGCGAAATATGCAGATATCGAATGGATGGAGAAAATCGTCCGTGATGAAAAATTAGATGCTCGCCTTATTGGCTGGGGTAGTGAATTACTGCATGGTCCAGTAGGTGCATATATTGCAGAAAGCGAATTTGGCATTACAGATGAGGATATGTTAAATTCTATTCGTTTTCATACAACAGGACGCGCGGGCATGAGCCGTTTAGAAAAAATTATTTTTGTTGCAGATATGATTGAACCTAATCGTAAATTTGATGGTGTTGATCGTCTACGAAAAAAAGTAAAGAAAAATTTGGATAAAGCGATGAGTGCTTGTGTGCGCCATACATTGGTATTTTTAATTGATACAAAACAACCAATTTATCCATTATCAATAGAATGTTATAACGATATGATGAAAAGAGAGGACAGTGAAGGATGACTTCAACTTTATTACAATCAGCTTACAAAGCAATTGACGACAAACATGGTGAGGATATTGTCGTTTTAAATATGCAAGGCATTTCACTTTTAGCAGATTACTTTATTATTGCTCATGGTAATTCTGACCGCCAAGTGCAAGCAATCGCTCGTGAATTACAAGAGGTAGCAGTAAAAGAGGGCTATGAAATTCGTCGTGTAGAAGGCTTCGATGGAGCACGCTGGGTTCTTGTGGATCTTGGAGATGTTGTAGCACATGTATTCCATAAAGATGAACGTGCTTATTATAATTTAGAACGTCTATGGGGCGATGCACCGCAACTAGACATGCCAGAGGCTTAAGTGTGAGTAGTTACGAGCAATTTGCGCACGTGTATGATGAGCTGCAAACCGATATCCCTTACAATCTTTATGTGGAATGGGTTTTGCAGCATGCACCGAGCAGTCAATACCCGAATCTTTTAGATATCGGCTGCGGTACAGGTGTGCTTAGCCTGTTGTTTGCGCAGGCAGGTTACAAGGTGAGTGGGATTGATTTATCTGAAAGTATGCTCTCCATTGCCGCAGAGCGCTTTGCAGACGCAGGATTACATGTGCCTCTCTATTGTATGTCGATGGATGAATTAGAGGGCTTTGAGGCGCTTGACGTTGTAACGATTGCTATTGATTCACTGAATTATGTAGTGGACGAAAAAGCTGTTTATTCAACACTAGAACGTATTTATGGGGCTTTACGAGATGGAGGCCAACTGTTTTTTGACGTGCATTCATTATTTAAAATGAATGATATATTTTTAGACGGACCGTTTACGTATGACGATGGTGATATTAGCTATGTATGGCATACGGAGCCTGGCGATTTTGAACATTCCGTTATCCACCAAATGACGTTTTATGTGCGTGATGCTGAGAGTGATCTGTATGAACGCTTCGACGAGGAGCATAACCAACGCACATTCTCAATTGAGCAATATATGGCATGGCTTCAGGAAATTGGCTTTAAACATGTAGAAGTAACAGCAGATTTCACAGATGAAGGCCCTGAATATGAAAGTGAACGCATTTTTATCCGTGCGATGAAATAGTAAAACAGCTTGCTGGTAAACTAACCAGTGAGCTGTTTTTTTTGGGCTAATCGCCCAAATGCTCGACCAAAATCGAGCATAAAAACCTTCTCTTATCTTATCTAACAACAACATACAATTCTTTTCTAAAAGGAATTATAGAACGTGTATATTTTTTATTCCTAGCTCTTCTCGAATATGGTAAAACTCCATATTTTTTTTTGAAATTTGACCCATAATATTTCTTTTTATTTCGTTGCCAAACCCAATAATTACAAACAAATTCTTCTCCGCCACCTATAGTGTTAGCCAACGTACGAAGATAACCTTTAAAAACATATTTGTCTTTCTTCAAAAAATCTATAATAAACCCTAAAGTAAACAACAAAACTATAAAAATAACTCCATAAATTAAAAATTTGATAAGTGTACTTATTAATAAAATAATAACATCAAATGGTAGTAAGTTTTGTAAATAATCTGGTATCAAGACTTGTAGTTTATCTGATATTAAATTTTGTAGTTCATCCATTAATTTTTAACTCCTTTACAATCATTTTTCGAAATATAATAACGCCAATCCGATTGAACTAAATCATAATTTTTCTCTGTTCGATCCAAGTCAATATCTTCGTCTGAAATTTTCTCTTCTCGCTCTTGTTCTTTCTCTTTTCCTTTAACATCTTTCGTTTGGTTTTTTGAGCGTTCCAAGCTAATTTCATGCCTTCACCTCATCATTTTTGCGTAGTCATACTCTTAATAAGAGTATAGCACATTATACTCTTGTGCCTTCTCAATGCGGCATATGAGGAAAAGCAGAAAACGTTAGCTTATATGAAACCAAAGGAGAGAGAGGTCTTTGAGCAAAGTCTTCATGATGCAACAATAGTTAGTATTCGCCGTAATGCTACTCAAGTGGAATTAACATTTGATATGGCAGGAGGTTTTACTGCAAAATCAATTATTTCTCTGACGTTTAAATAAGTGAGGTAGGTCAGGTAGAACCAGAGCAGTTTTATATTTACGATGAGCTCAGAAAAACAGCGAATGGAATGGCACTACGTGTTATTTTTGATTGTCCAGAAGTGGAATGGACGATTGAAGCAGAGGAGTTAGACGCTGAATTTTATTATCGCCCAAAAACATATAGTGATTTTGCTGAAAACGGTAATTTTCCTGCGTACGTTCAAACATTGCAGCTAGAGCATGGCTTAACCTTTATTACACCGCAATTGAAAAAACGAGTAATCGGGATTCAGCAACACGCACCGTTTTTAATTTTAGAAAATAGCTATCTATATGAAAATGATCAAGGTGTTATTAGACTGGGCGACTCCTTGGGTCACAGATGAGACCCTGGAGCGCAGCGGATGTTTTCTGTGCGAAAGCGAAGCGGCAGCAACAACAAAAGCGGCTCATCGGACGCCCCCAGCAAAGCGCTCAGTCGGAATGGAAATCAACCCCACGTTATGGTGATGGGCTTTCATTATTTGATATAGCGCTTTCTATAAATAATTTATCTTTTCAACGCATGAATGGTATTGTAAGATGAAATAGACTCCATATGATTGCCTTTTGCAGGAAAGGATGTTATCGATGATCCAATCTTTATGGCAAAAGTACAAAAAAAGTATGTTGCTCCCCAGCATACTTGTAATCGGTGGACTTTGTTACTTCTTTTTTTCGAGTTCTGACTCTTCACCTCCCCAAGAAGAGCTCATCGAAACAATCCAACCTATTGAACAACATGAAACGAAAGAACCTGTGGATGAAGCGGTCATACAGCAGGTATTTGTTGATATAAAGGGTGCTGTTATGTATCCAGGTGTCTATGAGCTACAGACTGACCAACGAATAATAGATGCGGTACAGCTAGCGGGTGGTTATACTCAGGATGCTGATACGCAACTCATTAATCATGCGCAAAAAGTTCAGGATGAGATGGTTATTTACATTCCTATAAAGGGTGAAAAACTAGACGAAATTACCTCTAATATTTTGACGATGCCTACTAGTGGAACATCACAAGGTGACAATGGTATGAAAGAACAAAAGGTCAATTTAAATAAAGCAGATGAAGCAACACTTACGACCTTATCAGGTATTGGTCCATCAAAGGCTCAAAGCATTATTTCCTATCGTGAGGAGAATGGTAGCTTTAAAACAATTGAGGACTTAAAAAAAGTGAGTGGTATTGGCGAAAAAACGTTTGAGAAGTTGAAGGATTTCATTACAGTTAATTAATGACAGCAAGTGATGAGATATTGACGACTCTTTTCAAAAAGGGCTACACTGTAGTAGAAAAGTGACTGTTGCAATTAAGGCACAGTTTGTTAATCAATTTTTGGAGGTAGTCATATGGAGCGAATTACTTGGGATCAATTTTTCATGGCGCAAAGCCATTTACTCGCATTACGTAGCACATGTACAAGACTGGCAGTAGGAGCAACTGTCGTTAGAGATAAGCGAATTATTGCAGGTGGCTATAACGGTTCAATTACAGGTGATGAACATTGTATTGAAAAAGGCTGCTATGTTGTTGATAACCATTGTGTGCGTACAGTGCATGCTGAGATGAATGCACTGCTACAATGTGCTAAATATGGTACGCCTACAAAAGGTGCAGACTTATATGTTACACATTTCCCGTGTCTGCCATGTACGAAATCTATTATTCAAGCAGGTATTGAACGCGTGTATTACGCTACCGATTATAAAAATAACCCTTATGCCCAAGAATTATTTGAAAAAGCAGGTGTAGAGGTTGTACACGTTCCGTTTGATGAACGTAAAATCGACTTTTTAAGCGACGAAAAATTAGCCTTGTACATAGACATGCTAAACGAGCTTCGTGAGAGTGGTATGCCTGCAGAAAAATTGCGCCCATATGAACAGAAGGTGAGCGCATTATTTGGCAAAAAGCTTTAAAGCATAAATGGATTTACGTAGCACTAGCTGTACTTGTTGCTGCAATAGCGGCACACAAGTCAGCTTGGCTACTCGCTATTCTTCTGCTTTTCGCATTATGGCTTAATTTGAAAGGTGAAACACGATTAATTTCAGCTCTTGTTATCGTTAGTGGATTTCTTTCCTATTTCTTCATCGTTACATTTCAATTGACGGAACCTTCCCCTCTACCGTCAACATTCCAAATAACTTGGTCGAGTGAATATAAAATAAATGGTCAAAAGCTTAGAGGCTTTGTAAAAACTGAAACAGGTGAGAAGCTGTATGTTGTCTATACATTTTCATCAGAAGAAGAGAAAAGCTTTTATGAAACTACTTCATTAACAGGCAGGACCTATCTAGTTCAAGGAGAACTTATAGCACCACCTCCACCTGCACATACGTATGCGTTCTCTATGGAAAAATATTTGATAAGTAAAGGTGCTAGAGGAATATTTGAAGTTTCAAGCTGGACCTTTATAGAAGAGAAAAAATCCATTCTTTCGTTTCTTGCTAAACAGAGACACTCTATGAAAAAACATATTGAAACAACATTCCCGGAGTCACTAGTTGCTGAGGCACAAGCACTTCTAATAGGATCACAGGATCAGGTCGATCAGGAGCTTCAACGAGCCTATCAAAAGCTTGGCATCACACATCTATTTGCTATCTCTGGTCTGCATGTGGCGCTTGTCTCATGGTTGTTTTTTGAAGGTCTTCTACGTATAGGCGTACGAAAGGAAATGGCGACCTTAGTTTTACTCATCATTTTACCTATCTATGGGGTGATAGCTGGTGGTGCTCCTTCCGTATGGCGTGCAGTATCTGTCGTAGAATTAATCATGCTAATGCGTTACGCTAGGTGGCAAATATCGATTGATGATGCCCTAGCAATTAGCTTTCTTTGCTTTGTCCTACTTGAACCAGGTGTCATTTATCAGATTGGCTTTCAATTGTCATATTTAGCGACGGTTAGTCTTGTCTATTCAGGTATCATTTTAAGCCTATCCACGAACTGGTTGATCCGTTCATTTTTCATTACATTTGTGTGCCAGCTTCTTGTTTATCCATTATTACTCCATCATTTTTATGAAATTTCTATTTCTTCATTTTTAGCAAATATTATTTTCGTGCCACTGTTTTCCTTTGTTATTTTACCTACAAATATTGTAATGCTTGTTGTAACGTTTTTATCGATGCCGGTAGCAAAAATTTTATTTGTAGTGTACGAGCCGCTCCGTGTTTGGCTTACGAAATTCATTTTATATCTCCAGGAATTGCCGTTTCAACTGTGGTCGCCAGGAAAACCTGCTATATGGCTCGTTTGTGTGGCGTTGATAAGTGTATTAGCAGGCTTCTATTTTATCGAGATAAAGCATTATGGTAAATTTGCAGTTGTGATTGTCATTCCTGCATTATGTATTCATCTTTCACCGATGCTTTTTAATGAAACAAAACTTACATTTTTAAACGTTGGACAGGGTGATTGTACCGTTATTGAATTACCGTTTAGAAGGGCTGTATATGTTATTGATTCAGGCGGCTTACTGCGCTTTGAGCAGGATATTTGGAAGACGTCAGAAAGCCCATATGAGGTTGGGAAACAAGTTGTTGTACCGTTTTTAAAGGGAAAAGGGATACGAGACATTGACATCTTTATCGCCACTCATGCGGATGCCGATCACGTAGAGGGAGCTGAAGAGGTTTTGCAAGAGATTAACATGCATGAAATTCATCTCACTCCTGGTTCAATGGAAAAGCCTGCAATGCGGGATTTACTGATGGAAGCCAAAAAGCAAAAGGTTCCAGTAAAAGAAAAGATGCATGGGACGACTTGGCGTATAGGAAATACTAGCTTTCATTATTTATGGCCCCGTGACACCGATTATGAGGGGAATGATGATTCAATTGTTTTATATATGCAACAGGGGGCATTTCGAGCATTGTTAACTGGTGACTTAGAGGAGCATGGTGAACAGGAGCTTATCCATCTTTACAACACGCAATTAGCGGGTATGACGTTGTTGAAGGCTGGACATCATGGCAGTAAAACATCTAGTATTGAGCCATTTGTAGAGCTGTTACGGCCTGAATTAACCATTTTTAGCGCTGGGTTCAATAATCGCTATCATCATCCACATGATGAAGTAGTCGAGCGTTTTACGAGTCGAAATTTATCTACTTTAACAACTGGAGTAGATGGGACTATTGAAGTGCGAATTCGCGGAAATAGTTGGTCTGTACAAAAGGAAAAAGACCTTGTCCAAAAATGAGCAAGGTCTTTTCCTTCGTACATTACGATCAATTATCTAGCTACGAATTCTACTATCATTGCGATGATAAACATAAGTGTAAACACACTAAATGGTATAATGAAGCCAACTGCAGAGTCGATTGCGTCATTACGTCTGCATTGTATGTTTTTTCCTTCAAATGGATTCATTGCTATCCCTCCAGTTCTGTTATTTATTATAAGACATCATTTTCATAAAAGCTATATCGAAAAGGAGAATTCGTCGTGTGGCAAAGAATCGACACAATTCGGTCAAAGTCACAAAGGAATTCAAATCATGTATACTAGTAGTATTGCTAGATGGAGGGAAAATTATGATTTCAACGGTTTGGAACAAAATCAAAAAGGGGGAGCTCTCACCAGTTTATATACTCGTTGGTGAGGAAAGCTATTTTATAGATGAAACAGTAAAACGTTTAAAAGAGGCAATAGGGCCTGAAGAAGAGATAGAAATGACAACATTTGATTTAGATGAAATGCCAGTAGATGTCGTTATGGATGAAGCAGATACAATTCCTTTTTTCTCTGAGCGAAAGCTTATCATTGCCAAAAACGCATCCTTTTTAAAGGCAACTGAAAAGGGAAAAGAAAAAATTGACCATGATGTAAAGCGCTTAGAGACATGGCTTGCAAACCCTTCCGATTTTTCAGTAACAGTTTTTATCGCACCTTATGAGAAATTGGATGAACGTAAAAAAGTGACAAAGATGATGAAGGAACATGCGTTATTAGTCCAAACCGAAACACCAAAGGAGCAGGACTTAGCTGTGTGGATTCAAAGTCTAGTCAAAGTAGAAGGTAACAGCATAACGCAACATGCGATTGAGCAGCTTGTCGCAATGGTTGGCCCGAATATGTTACAGTTGCAAATGGAAATTGAGAAGCTAACTCTTTATTTAGGAGATGGCGGAGAAATTACTGCTACGTTAGTCGAGGATTTAGTGGCAAAAACGTTAGAGCAGGATGCCTTTAAAATGTTAAATGCTTACTTTGCGAATGACTCAGTAGGGGCATTGTCTATTTATCACGATTTACTACGTCAAAAGCAAGAGCCCATCATGCTTGTTGGATTGCTTGCATCAAATGTACGTACGATGTCCAATGTATTTTATCTATTAAAAAAGGGCTATCACCCACAGCAAATTGCAAAAAATTTAAAAATACATCCTTATCGTGTCAAGCTGATGGTAGAGCAGCGTAATCGTCCATCAGAGGAAAGCTTATTGAAGGCATTGTATCGGCTAGCAGAGGTCGATTTACAGCTGAAAACAGCAGGGGGCAATCGTGAGCGTTATTTAGAACTCTTTTTACTGCGTCAACTTTAAGACTATAAAAGATCCATTGGTGGAGCTGTCCAAAGCAATATGGGCAGCTCTTTATCGTCATCATTTGGCAAGCACAATTCAAAACCGGAATGCAATATGTAAGAAAGCGAAGTGCTAACGAAGCGACAGCAGCAATGTTTATCTGTGCGAAAGTGAAGCGACAGCAACAATGTTTATCTGTGCGAAAGTGAAGCGACAGCAACAATGTTTATCTATAAAAATAAAAAAGACCAGCTACTCCGAATAGAGTATACTGATCCTTTATAACAATTACGCTTTTTTAGCAAGGCGAGACTTTTTACGAGCCGCCGCGTTTTTGTGGATAAGTCCTTTTGAAGCTGCTTTATCTAAAGATTTGTAAGCTGCTTGTAAAAGGTCTTGTGCGTTTTCAGCATTAGCAGCAACAGCGTTTTCAGCTTTTTTCACTGTAGAACGCATTGCAGATTTAGCTTGAGAGTTAGCAGCGTTAGCTTTTTCGTTAACTTTTACGCGTTTAATCGCAGATTTAATGTTTGGCATATCTTTCACCTCCTAAATTAGGTACGAGATGATAACTTCTCATTGATTTCTTGTGTCAATACAACAAAAATCATTTTAACAAACGCTTGACCAAATTGCAATAGATAAATGCAAAGAATATTTACTTGACAGTTTGAACAAACTATTGTTGAGGTGAACTGTATGCAAAATTTAAATTGGCAACGTACGGATTTAATTGATGAGTCTGAAGAAGTTGTTTTACATCAAACAAAAGAGCAAAAAGATACACTTAAAGAATCGAGTGGTATTCAAATTGAAGATTGGAGTGCTGGTCGGATAAAAATCACTGATGTGCTCGTTAATGCAGAAGGTGAGAAGCAAATTGGTAAGAAGGAAGGGCAGTACATTACACTTTCCGTACCTACGTTGACGCTTGATGATAAAGATGGGTTTGAACAGCTTGAAAAAGAATTACTTGTGAATTTTAAAAAAATGCATGAATCCATGTCATGGGAAGAAGATGACAAAATTTTAATTATTGGTCTAGGAAATCGTACCATTACACCAGATGCTATAGGACCATATCTCATTGATCATTTGCATAGTTTAGATGTAATTGATGAAAAATTCGTCATGTATGCGCCTGGTGTAACAGGACAAACAGGATATGAAACTGGTGAATTTGTAGCGGCATTGGCAGAGCGACTACAGCCGAAATTAATTATTGTCGTAGATGCATTAGCAACAAGAGCTAGTGATCGCTTATGTAAAACAATTCAATTAACGAATACAGGAATACATCCGGGTTCAGGCGTAGGAAATAAGCGTAAGGAAATTTCATATGAGATGCTTGGCATTCCTGTTACCGCAATTGGAATCCCAACGGTAGTTGATGCACCTGTATTAATTGCAGATGCTGTAGAGTTAATGCTACGTTCTATAGCTGCAAGAGTGGCAGAACGGAGTAAACCTTCATCAAAATTGTCATTGTCGTCTTGGCAACCAGATATAAATAAAGAACTTGATATGTCTTTAGTAAAACCGATTTTTGGTGAATGGGCTACATGGTCCAAAGAAGAGCGTCAGCAATTGTTTGCAGAGACTTTTGCAGGCTCACATACACAGCTGATGGTTACGCCAAAGGAAGCTGATTATTGGATAGATAATTATGCAAAACTCGTGTCATCTATGCTTATGAAATGGGCAAATAATCTATAATTTTTTTCGTTCTAAAAGACACCTCCCCTCCATACGATAAGGGGAGGAGGGTGTGACTTTGCTAAAAAAACTACAGTGGTCATTTGGTTTATTATTGTTCTTCTTCGTATTACCTGTCATTGCTGGGCAACTTCCGTTCAACAAGCAAGCATCGACTCCGATTAAAGAACCAGAGGATAAACAAGTCGTGTTTGCCGCTACTAATTTACCCGAACAAAGTGCACTGGAGCAGACAAAAGAGCAAGAGCAAACAAACGAGCAGACAAAAGATCCATTTAAAGTATTGTTAGTATTTACGCATTCACAGGAAGCATATCAACCAATGGTGAAAGTTGTTAGCGGGAAAGCGGCCGTTTATGATGAAAAAACAAATATTTTTAATTTAAAAGATACGATTTCTAAGCATTTTAGTATGAACGGTATACAAACGGACGTTTTAGATGTTGATGTGATGAAGGAATTAAAACTTCAGAAAAAACTTTTTCCAGATGCTTACAACGTCGTTCGTCCTTATTTAACAAAACGTTTAGAAGAGCAATCTTATGATTTAGTCATTGATTTGCATCGTGATTCTGCTAAGAGAAATGCGACAACGATCACACATAACAATGAATCATATGCACGTATTGCAATTGTCGTTGGCGCAGAGCATAAAAATTATAGATGGAATACTGCTTATGCAGAAAGTCTATCTGCTTCTATGAATGAAATTGTTCCAAAGATTTCTAGAGGAGTTATATCTAAAAGTGGTGACAATGTAGATGGACGCTATAATCAGGATTTAACAAAAGAAATGATTTTAATCGAACTAGGTGGAATTGATAATACAGAAGAAGAATTGAATCGTACAATTGCCATAATAGGAAAAGCCATAGCAAAATCCTTCATTACAGAAAAACAAAGTTAAAATGCCAGGTGTGTTGATTAACCATTCTTATACATTCGAATGAATTCGAAGAGCTTTTGTATAGCCTCCTTTTAGCCAATTTTTTGTGAATGCGTTTGAATTAAGAATATTGGGCAAAGAAAATGAACGATTGTTAGAAAAATTAGAAAAAGTAGTTGTTAAGACTTTAATTTATAATTTTTGAGTTGGTTCATGAACATTTGAGTTGTGAAAGTTTTGTATATGCAATAGGCGAAACACGCTTTTCAAGCATCTACCATTTTGGAGATGCTTTTTTGCTGTATAAAATATGAAAACGTTTAATTTAGCCTTCAAAAAGTTGAAACATTATACATATGAAAGCTTTATTTTGTTGTTAAGGTGATAAAAGGAAAAAATTTTCTAAGATATCATTTTATATAAACTTTTATAGATACTCATCCGTCATTTATATAAGTAAATGCATGGATGAATAGTTAGTTAAAGGAGACGATGTTTAGCTTTATCTAAAAAATGTTGAAAAAGTTTATAGATTATTGGAAGAAAAGGAAGGAATATTATGTCAGGCAAGACATTCAATCATCGTTATATCCCCGGGCTAGATGGGATTCGAGCTTTAGCAGTACTAGCTGTTATTGCTTATCATTTTAACTTCAGATGGGCCAGCGGAGGGTTCCTTGGGGTTGATATCTTTTTTGTTTTATCAGGTTACTTAATAACCTCTACTATTTTACCTTTAAAAGGAAATCGGTTAACAGTAGGATTGGGAAAATTTTGGATTGGACGGTTTCGACGCTTACTACCTGCTGCGTACGTAATGATCATTACTTCATTCGCTTGGGCGACCCTGTTTCATAAGGAACTTCTCAGTACATTGCGCGGAGATGCAATATCCTCTATTTTTTATTCAAGTAATTGGTGGTTCATTTTTCATAAACTCTCTTATTTTGATAGTTTTGGATCCCCTTCACCTTTAAAAAATTTATGGTCTTTAGCCATTGAGGAACAATTTTATCTTATTTGGCCGATTCTGTTAATGCTTGGGCTTTATCTTAAGAAGCAGAATAAATTAGCCATTTTTATCTTTATTGGTGCATTATGTTCAGCTGTGTTAATGGGCTTACTGTATGAGCCTGGAGCTGATCCGAGTCGTGTATATTACGGGACAGATACGCGTTCCTTTGAGTTACTAATAGGCTGTTGGCTAGCTCTCGTTTGGCCGATGAAAAGATTATCGTCACAAAAACTATCTACTGACCATATCAATAAACTAAATGCTATAAGCTTGGTTGCTTTTAGTATTTTCATTTTAAGTATTATTTTTGTAGATGAATATCAAACTTTCTTATATAGAGGAGGCATGTTCCTATTCTGTTTGAATGCAGCTATATTAATAGCGTGCGTTTGCCATCCTATTAGCTTCTTAGGGAAAATACTGTCTTTGAAGCCTCTACGTTGGATTGGTTCAAGATCGTATGGAATTTATCTATGGCATTATCCGATTATGGTGTTAGGTACTCCAGTCCATGAAATAGGTAATCCTTCGTACTGGCGAGTTGTTTTACAGCTAGTTCTGATTTTGATAATTGCTGAATTATCTTATCGTTTTATCGAAATGCCTATACGGAAGGAAGGATTCCGCTCCTATTATCGACAGTATCTTGTATTTAATAAAAATAAATGGGGGAGCTTTACGTTGGCTAGAAAAATTTCAACGGTGCTCATTCCTCTATTCCTTTTAGTATTCTTTACTGGAATCACGGGTGTTGTAGGAGAAGAACAAACGGAGTCAAAAGAGTCCCAGCCAACAGAAATTAAAATAAATGGTGGGGAACAATCGCCTAAACATAATGATTCCGTAATGGAAAAAACCTCAGAAAGCGATTCATCGAAAGTGGAGAATGAAGAAGTCGAAACTAGTCTTCAACCGGACATAGAAGAGCCTGAGCAGGGGGGGGAATGACTCAACTGCTAACCCTATAAATGAATCTTATAATGGAATATTAGCCATTGGAGATTCTGTAATGATAGATATTGCTACAAGCTTACATAAGATCTATCCTAACATTACAATTGATGCAAAAATTGGTCGCCAAGTTTCACAGGCTGTCAAACTGGCACCAAATTATGCTAGTTTTAATCAGCCAAATAAAGCAGTTATTATTCAACTTGGCACGAATGGTTTCTTTACGAATGATCAGATTGATGAACTGCTTGAAGCTTTCTCCAATGCCGATATTTATTTAGTGAATACTCGGGTACCACGTTCTTGGGAAGGTAAAGTGAATTATTCTTTACAACAAAAAGCTCAAGAGCACGATAATATTACACTGATTGATTGGCATTCAGCTGCCATCAACCATCCAGAGTTTTTTGCTCCAGACGGCGTACACCTAGAACAAAAAGGTATTGATACGTTGACGAATCTAATTCAACAATCAATAGATAAATAAGTCGGTAATAAAATAGCTAGCGTGCACCATGCTAAAGGTGTAGCTGGCTATTTTTATGTTAAGCGAATAGGAAAAATCACTCGCATTTTCATTAGTTCTAGTTAACAACTCTTTATCGCTTTTCGCATTATTTCGCAGAGGAAACAGCACACTCTTTAGAATAACCATTGATTTAACAGCATTTATGCCGTTCAATTGTTGTGGTTTGTATAAGGTTCATAGTATAATTCATTATAGTTTAATTAGGAGTGGAAAAGATGAACCGAGAAGCACGTTTAAAAAGACAAGAGAATATTCGAAATTTCTCTATTATCGCACATATTGACCACGGGAAATCAACGCTTGCTGACCGTATATTAGAGCAAACGAAATCACTAACCTCTCGTGAAATGAAAGCACAGCTACTCGACTCAATGGATTTAGAGCGTGAGCGAGGCATAACGATTAAATTAAATGCAGTACAATTAAAGTATGAAGCTAAAGATGGCGAAGTGTATACATTCCATTTAATCGACACACCAGGACATGTCGATTTCACATATGAAGTATCACGTAGTTTAGCTGCTTGTGAAGGTGCAATTTTAGTTGTCGATGCAGCACAAGGCATTGAAGCACAAACACTAGCAAACGTTTACTTAGCGCTTGATAACGACCTAGAAATTTTACCTGTTATCAATAAAATCGATTTACCAGCAGCAGATCCAGAACGCGTACGTCAAGAAGTTGAAGATGTAATCGGGTTAGATGCTTCTGAAGCGGTTTTAGCTTCTGCTAAAGCCGGTATCGGGATTGAAGATATTTTAGAACAAATTGTAGAGAAAGTGCCTGCACCAACTGGTGACCCAGAAGCACCGTTACAAGCCCTTATTTTTGACTCTGTTTATGATGCTTACAAAGGTGTTATTATTTCCATTCGAATCATGAATGGTACAGTAAAACCTGGCGATAAAATTCGTATGATGGCTACTGGAGCAGAATTTGAAGTTATTGAAGTTGGTATACACACACCGAAAGCAGTACCACAGGATGAATTAACAGTCGGTGACGTAGGTTATTTAACAGCATCCATTAAAAATGTCGGTGATACTCGTGTAGGGGATACTGTAACATTTGCAAATCGCCCAGCAACTGAGCCATTAGCAGGTTATCGTCGTTTAAATCCAATGGTTTACTGCGGATTATATCCAATCGATACAGCGAAATATAATGACTTACGTGAAGCGTTAGAAAAGTTAGAACTAAATGACTCTGCACTTCAATATGAGCCAGAGACATCACAAGCGCTAGGATTTGGTTTCCGCTGTGGTTTCTTAGGGCTTTTACACATGGAAATCATTCAAGAGCGTATTGAGCGTGAATTTAACATTGATTTAATTACAACCGCACCTTCCGTTATTTACAATGTTCATATGACAGATGATACATCAATAAAGGTTGATAACCCTTCATTAATGCCAGACCCTCAAAAAATCGATCGAGTGGAAGAACCATATGTAAAAGCTACGATTATGGTACCGAACGATTATGTTGGAGCGGTTATGGAGCTTTGTCAAATGAAACGCGGTAATTTCATGACGATGGATTATATCGATACAACACGTGTCAGCATTATTTATGAAATGCCGTTATCAGAAATCGTTTATGATTTCTTTGATTATTTAAAATCAAATACGAAGGGCTATGCTTCATTCGACTATGAACTCATTGGCTATCAAACTTCAAAATTAGTGAAGATGGATATTTTACTAAATGGTGAACAAGTCGATGCACTAAGCTTTATCGTACACCGTGACTTTGCATACGAACGTGGTAAAGTTATTGTAGAAAAATTAAAAGAATTAATCCCACGCCAACAGTTTGAAGTCCCAATTCAAGCAGCAGTTGGACAAAAAATTGTCGCTCGTTCAACAATTAAAGCGATGCGTAAAAACGTTTTAGCAAAATGTTACGGTGGGGATATTTCCCGTAAACGAAAACTTCTTGATAAACAAAAAGAAGGTAAAAAACGTATGAAACAAGTAGGTTCAGTCGAAGTACCGCAAGAAGCGTTCATGGCTGTTCTGAAGATGGATGATTCGAAGTAATTCAGTAATATCAATGGTTTAAGGGGAATTAAGAGGGAATGCAACAGCATGGAAATTAGGCATTCTCCACCAATTCCCCACCATTTTAAAAATCCTAAGCAATACTATCAAATATATGCTGCGCCTCTCTAAAGACCACTCAGTTCAAGACGAGTGGTTTTTTGTATTTGATTAAAGTAAATGGAAAAAGATATCCAAAATAATTTTATATGTGTATTATTAAGCTAACGAGTATTTTAATGTAATAAGAAAAATATGAGGGAGGTATTATATTATGCAAAAATTAAAGAAATCTTCAAAGGATAAGATGTTACTAGGCATTTGTGGTGGGGTTGCAGAATTTTTCGGCATATCTTCTATAATCATTAGATTAATATTTATCTTTACAAGTCCAACATCTATTATTGTGTATTTAATTTTAGCAGCGACTTTAGAAAAAGATAATAAATTATATTAAATCATCCATTCTTAGTCTAATGAGAATTTCGGTAAAATAATCCATATAAAGACTACTCCGTGATGGGTGGTCTAAATTTTTTTCCTCTATCAAATCCCCACCATATGTAGAAAATAAAGCTCGATAAAATCAAAATGTCCCTGAATGAAATTAAATAAAAAAAATAACCGACAAACCCTTATATATCAAAGGTTTAACGGCTATACATAAATACAAATAGATACACCTGAATATAGCATTTCTATAGGAAGCATTCATGGCTGTTCTGAAGATGGACGATAAGAAGTAACGTTGATATAACAACGTTTATGCCACTGTTTTTAAATTGTGCCAGCAATTTATAAATCTTTTGCAATGGAATCAAAAATATCAGCAACATCTCTGTTCAAGCCCAGGCTCAAAATTAATTGAGTATCTGGGCTTTAGGGAGAGAATGAAAATGGCTATCAAAAATTGGTTTTTAATCATCACTGATTAGTTTATTTATTAATTCTGTGCCAGTGTCATTACCGTTTACAGTTATTCGGCTTAAAGCATACTGATTATCGCCCAAAGTAGCGTTCTTATTTTTAATGACAAACCCCAACTTAAACCCAGCAGCTTTTGCTAATTTTAATGTAGCTTCGGATTTACTGCCAAAGGGGTAACTTATAGCAATAGGTTCGTATCCTAACTTTTCTTTGATTATTTTTCTGGAACGAATAAAGTCGTTTTTAACCCTTTCTTCAAACTCTTCTTGTTTCTCTAGTTTTCCATTAATGTAACTAGGACCATATAAAGCACTATATTGTTTATCATTACCTGAGGTTAATTTATAATGCGAATCCCAACTATGGCTTTGGATAGTAATATAATCTTTCATCTCTCTTAATTGATTCCAATTCATCTTTGGAATTTCATTGGAATGGGTGTTTTTTTCATTTTTTTCTAGGATACGGCTAGTGATTACAAAGATTTCAGCATGCATATTGTATTTTTTTAAAATTGGATATGCCATTTCATAATTGCTTAAATACCCATCATCAAAGGTTATTAGTACTGGTTTTTTGGGTAACTTTATATTACCGTTTAAGTAATCATATAATTGTTGGATGGTAATAGTATTGTAGCCGTTCGCTTTAAGTGATTTAATTTGACTTTCGAAATTTTCTGGCGAAATGACTACATTGTTATTCACATTTTTTTCTAGATGGTGGTACATTAGTATTGGGATTTTCTCATGGTTATATGCATTGATGGAGTAAGGTTTCCAACACGATACAAAGTAAATAATAACTAAAATAATTATTTTCTTTTTCATATACACACCCTTTTTTTGTCGTTTGGCTCCTATATTAATAAGAGCATTTACTCTATTTTAGACAAATAAAATCTTTTTATTCTTTGGTTTCAGGATGTTCATTACCAATTATTGTGTAGTAAATGTATAAGTAAAAACATAGGTAAATGAATAAAAAATATTAATTAAACTAATGAAAAACTAAAAAACCACTCCGTGATGGGTGATATTAATGCTAATTTTTCTGCCACCTTCATGCCACCAGGACATAGAGGTCTTTATTGATACCTGCTGTGTCCTATTCTTATTTGGACAGCTTTAATTGATTGACCACTTTCGATTAACATAGGCGCATGAGTATGTCGTAAAGAGTGATAATTGAAATGATGGTCTTCCACAATCTATAAATAATAGATGGGGTAATTTAGATAATTGGCAACTTTGGTAAAGTATCTTTATACTAAGAATTAGTATTTGTGAAGAAAGGTTTTGGTTTTGTGATAAAGATACTTCCTGCTAAAGAAATTTACCTAAAAGGTAATAATCATGCTGTATTACTTTTACATTCGTTTACAAGCCATACTAGAGATATGAAGAAGGTTGCAATTGATATACATAAAAAAGGTTACACATGCTATGCACCACTTTACCGAGGTCATGGATGTGCTCCGGAACAGTTACTACAATATAACGTAAATGACTGGTGGCAAGATGTAGTTAACTCATATCAATTTTTAATTAGCGAGGGATTCCAAAAAATTTCTGTCATAGGTTTGTCTATAGGTGGCATTTTTACATTGAAACTTGCAGAGTTGGAAAGAATAGAGCGAGCGATTGTATTATCAGTACCGATTGATAGGGAGCCAGAACGACTCAAAAGAAGAATAATAAATTATGCATACAATTACAAAAAAGTAGAGGGGAAGTCAACATTTCAAATTTCTCAAGAAATTGATATATTTAATCAAATGTCTTTAGATTCATTAATTGTATTTCAACAATTCATTAAGTCTACCATTCAAAATCTTGACAAAATATCAGTTCCAATTGCAATTCTCTATGGTGAACAAGATGATGAATTGTACTCACATAGCGCTAATGTTGTATATAATAATGTCAATTCATATGTAAAAAAGATTAAAGGTTATAAAGAATCTAAGCATTTAATGACATTAGGGAAAGATCAAGAAGAAATAGTAAAAGATATTTTGTTTTTTTTTAATTTGTAGCATTTAAATGGGGGAATTTCAGACCGGGAAAAACAAATAAAAGAGGTTTTATGTGCAGAGATAGCAAGAATTTCTTTTTGTGACATATATGGATGTTATTTCCACGTTGGAGGTTTATCGGTATTATTACTATTGAATAATCCTCATTGACGCTGTTTTTTGTAAAATGAAAACCCTTTTTCTCTATTTTTCAATAATTATTTGCGCCGAATTTAACTTGCACATTTGCATCCTCGCATTCTTTTTTTACCAGATAGATAATTTCATTTGCTTGATATTTTGATAGTTCCTTTGCCATCACTGTTACAGAAACTTCTTCTCCTTCTATTCGTACTAAAGCATCAGGAAAGCCTAGTGCCTTAATTTGCATCTCAAGCATCGTTTCTGTAGATTCTTCTTTATTAAGAGTATCCATTTCAATTGATGCCTTATTTTTTTCCTCAACAAAATACTGATCTGATGTAATTTGTTGCGTTAACTTTTGACGAAGTTGGTTTCTCTCGTTACTTACTTGTAGGCGCGTTTCTTCAAATAAAGGGCTTGGAGAAGAAACTTCCTTTGTCACACTCTGTATTGTTGCTTTTTGATCTGTATCTACAGACAAGGTAATATCCTCTTTTGATTGTTTTGTAGAATCCATCAAATAAAACACTGAAACAACCGCTACTAGAGTTAATAATGCAAGAAACCAAGACGATTTTTTTTGTAGGTGCATTCACTGTCCCTCCATCAATAAATTTGGTGAAATCCCACTAAGCTTCTTTTCAATGTCTGTTTCATGAGAAATTTATAAATGAATAAAAAGAAAATATATGAACACAAGTAGCAGTATCGTTTATTTTTAAATTATATGTAATAAAATTATTTTAATGGCAAGAAGTAAGTAATTAATGATTTAACTGGTTATTTTGGACTTATCCAAAAACTACTCATTTTGATTCTAGCCTTTATTTTTATTTATAAATATGCCAGCAGTTATACGAAAACAACTTATTTTGTATGTCCGATTTGTAGAAACTGCTTTAAATTATCAAAAATAAGTTTTGCATTCGCATTTAAAACAGGTGTCATAAACGAACGTATTATTGCATGTCCAGTTTGTGGCTACAGGGGAAAAATACCTACTGTCAACGACTAATAAAAGGGTACTAGAATATTACGATTCAGTAGCCTTTTGTTGATTAATTTTTATAGTTAACTAAAAGAATAATAGGGAAAATAAAGAAAGGAATAGAGAAATTCCGAGAACTGTCCCAACAACTTTCATATGTCTTTTTCGCCCCATTACAACAATTGCAACATATTCACGAACCATTGCATTGGGCCAATAATAAAATGCTGTTTTAGAGCCGATACCTTGGCTATTTAGACCAGCTTGTCTAGCGTATAGACCAGCACGGAAAAGATGGAAATTATTTGTTGTAAAGATGCTGTTGTATTTACCATCTGGTTTTAACGTATCCATAACTCGTTTCGAAAATAACATATTTTGATAGGTGTTTACAGAACGATTTTCTTGCACAGTATGCTCAAGAGGAATTCCTTTTTCAACAGCGTATTTTTGCATTGCTTCCGCTTCGGGCAGATTTTCATCGGGACCTTGTCCTCCAGAGAAAATAATTGTTGGTGGTGTGGTCACTGCTACTTGTTTATGATAAAAATCGATGGCTTTCTTAATTCTACTTGCAAGAAGTGGTGGTACTTGATCGTTAATTAAACCACTGCCTAGCACGATGATAAAATCTTGGTTATACTTCGGTTTATTAAACTGATAAAGAAAATAGGCAGTTAAAAAGTTTGATAAATGAATCAAGAAATAAAAAATAATCAACGATATGCCACCGAACAAAGGTTGGAATATAGTAGAGAACAAACTGGATGGACTAATAATAGGCATGACAATAAATAATAGAATAATGATAGCTACGATTAAAGTTAAGGAGTTTGCTAAGCGTCTTCCTTCTCGTTTTATTAAGATTCTTGCATTTAGAAATAAGCCGAGCATTAAAGCTACAATTCCAAAAGGTATTATGAAGAAAAGAGAAAAAAGTGGGATGTTAGCTATAAGTTTCAAAACGCTATTTTCAGATGCTAAAGAAGCAATCGTACAAAATAAAAGAAATGAACAAAAAAAGGCATTAAATAAAAAACCATTTATTATCTTCCTTGGATCTTTCAAGTAAGAATACAGAAAAATAAAAAATAGGATAAGCGGAATAATTCCAAAATACATAAAAATCTTACACCTCGACTATATATTATTGATTGTTCTATTTTATACAAAGTATCTACTAAAGAAAATACTAAATATTAAGCTGTGTTTTTTTGGCGAATAGTAGAATCAAGTTGAACACTTTAGAAAAATAAAAACATCGTACGCGAAATCGTGTATTAT
>NZ_LIYL01000008.1:0-25570 GCF_001278875.1 Lysinibacillus sp. FJAT-14222
ATATGTTCTATAAAGAAAAAGCACTTCATTCCTCCCACCTCTGAAGAAGTGGGCTTCCTGAAGCTCACTTCTGTGAAACACTACAGTTAAGAAAAGCTTTATAACTTTTTATGGAAAAACAAGCGTTGACAACTATATCGTCTGCTGATATATTTTACATATATCGTTTGTCGATATATTGTTAGACGATATAAAGGGGGATATTGTATGACACAGGAGCATCCGCCACTAACTGAGGGCGTTTACTATATTTTATTAGCTTTATTTGATGCACGGCATGGTTATGGCATTATGCAATTGGTAGAGGAAATGAGCAATGGTCGCGTTCGGCTTGGAGCGGGGACAATTTACGGAGCAATCAAAACATTACTTGAGCGCGGATGGATTGAGGCGCTAGATGGTGATGGACGAAAAAAAGAATATATTATTACAGAGAGTGGAAAAAAGGTTATTGATTACGAAATTTTGAGATTAAGGGAACTTTTTGACAATGGCATCCGTATAACAAAGGAGGATGGAACAAATGGATAAATATCGCTTAGTCATCAACCCATATGATATTGAGAAATGGGTCAATGATATGGCTAGCCAAGGTTGGCATTTGCAAAAATTCACTTGGATTCGTTTTATATTAAAGAACGTGGAGAACCAGGTAGCTACCAAGGTGAATTGGAGAGATTTGGTGCCTCATATGAAGAAGGATTTGGATGTATTTACAGATTAGTATGGGAGATGGCTGACAAGGTGGTTGCATATTATCTATTGAGCTGATAAGAGAATTACCTTTATTCAGACTGAGAAGTACATTTGCATCAAAATTATTTTCCGGGAAATCAGAAAAGTTAAATAATTCAATGAGCTAAATACTAAATTATTATGACTACTATAAGGCACATATTTAACCAAGAGTTCTTATCTGTATAATACGATACTTTAAAAGAGTGGAGGTGAGATATTATGAGAAAAAGAGTGTATCGTTTTTTTCTAGATTATGAAGAAGAAGAAGCATGGGTTAATGACATGGCGGAACAAGGTTGGCATTTAAAAGGAACAATTTTAGGCTACTTTGTTTTTGAAAAAGGGGAACCTGGACAATACATTTATCGCAATGAACTAGTCAATGGTAAAAGCCAGGACTACTATAATTTTTTAGAGTCAATGAATATTGAATGTGTTTCAAAATTTGGGGTTTGGGCTTATTACCGAAAAAAGAAATCAGAAGGGCCATTTGAATTATTTTCAGATAGTTCTTCGAAAATAAAATATTTAAAATCAATGAATCGTCTTTTTATATCAGTAACATTTCTAAATCTTTTTATAGGGTTTATCAATCTTTATATTGGTCTTGGCGAATCAACAGAAAAATTCTTAAACACTGGAGTATCGCTCATAAATTTTGTAGTCGCTATGATTATGTGTATACCGATTTTAAAAGTTGTAAAACGTAAAAAAGGACTGCAACGAGAATTACATATATTTGAAGGGTAAGGAGGAAAAAAGATGACATTACAATTAGAGAGTGTTACAAAGAAATACAAAGACTTCGCAGCGGTCGATAATCTGAATTTTACCATTAAAAAAGGGGAGATTTTTGGGCTGATTGGACAAAATGGAGCTGGCAAAACAACAACGTTCCGTATGATATTAGATTTGCAGGAAACGACAGCCGGTACAATTACATGGGACGGCAAGCCGGTTAATGCTATAAACCGTGATGTACTCGGTTATTTACCGGAGGAACGAGGCATTTTTCCAACGATGAAGGTAGAGGATCAACTTTACTTTTTTGGCGAGCTACGTGGAATGGAAAAGTCGGAGCTAAAGAAGGACATTGACTTTTGGATTAGCCGATTTGACCTAGAAGAAAAAAGGAAAGATAAGGCTGAAACTTTGTCAAAAGGGAATCAGCAAAAAGTACAACTGATAGCCAGCTTTATCCATAAGCCGCAGTTCTTAATATTAGATGAACCATTCAGTGGACTTGATCCCGTGAATAAAGATTTACTTCAGGATGCCATATTGCTTTTAAAAGAACAAGGCACGACGATTTTGTTCTCTAGTCACCAAATGGACAATGTGGAGGAGCTATGCGATCATCTTTGTCTATTAAAACGTGGAGTCTCCTTATTTTCAGGTAGTCTATTAGATTTAAAGAAACAATACGGAAAAACGAGATTGGCAGTACGTACAGAGTGGTCGACAACTCAATTGTTGGCACTAGAAGGTGTCAAAGATGTTCGAGTAGAGAAAGAGCAAACGGTGCTCACTCTGGAGGATGAGAGCTTTGCACAAAGTATTTTCGAGCAGCTTTCAAATGGCAAATATATTGAAAAGTTTAGTTTAGATTACTTATCGTTAGATGAGATCTTTAAGGATAAGGTAGGTGGCAACATTGTCGAAGTTTAATTTATTAATGAAACAACTTTACAAATCAAAATTGAAATCAAAATCATTTGTTTTAATGACATGTATTTATATACTTGGGATGTCTGTCGCAATTTTCTGGTCGGACATTAAAGAGCTTTTTACAGGCAATGATCAAGCGCAACAAATTGCAATAGTCAATGAAACAACAGCCGATTTAAGCGGGATCTTTGTATCCAATGGCGATATGGAATTTATACAAAATGAATCCAATATATCGGTGCTAGAGGAAAAAGTCAAAGATGAAAAGCTAGATGCAATTATTAAAATAACAGATCAAAATGATCAGCTACATGCTGAAATTGCCACTTTCACTCCGCTGAAATTAAACGATCAAGCTTCGATATCTTCGTTACTGCAATATGCTGGTCAAAACTATACTGTACAACAGTTATCACTTACACCAGACCAAGCAGCTCAAATTGTGGATGCAAAAACGATTATCTCTAATAAAAACTTAAATGAAGAGTCTGCAGGCGGTAAAAGTGAAGAAGAAAAGCAATCAGGACTATGGGTATCCTATGCAGTTGGTATTTTAATCTATTTCTTTATTTCTACATTCCTATCCATGATCACAACAGAAATTGCTTCAGAAAAAGGTTCACGTGCAATGGAGATGCTACTAGTAAGTGTAAAGCCAGCTACCCATTTTAAAGCTAAAATTGCCGGTGTACTATTACTGGCATTAACACAGATGGGTATTATTACAGTTGTTTTCCTTATCTATGCGAAATTTGTGAAGAACGGCGTTATTTGGGATGCGGCAGCTAGCATTGTTAAAGAATTGTCGTTGGGTTACGTAATATATGCAATTCTATTCCTACTATTAACAATTATTCTTTATTTAATTGTTGGGGCTTTATTCGGTTCATTAGTGTCTAAAGTAGAGGAAGCAGGTCAAGTATTAATGCCTGCGATGATGATTACATTAATTGGCTTCTATGTTATGATATCAGGAATTGGCAATCCAGATACGATTGTCATTAAGATATTCTCTTATATTCCATTTACGTCTGGAATGGTCATGCCGATGCGTATCGGAGCTACTGATATAGGAGTAATGGTACCACTTCTATCGTTAGGTATTTTAATTGCGACGATAATTGTGGCTTATTTATTCAGCATATCATTCTACAAACGCAGTGTACTAACTTATAGTACAGGTGGCGTTATTCAAAAAATTAAAACCGTGTTAAAGGTGACAACATGATGAGGAAAGCAGCTACATTCTAAGAAGAAAAGGAACGTCCATTTTTAAAGAAATAACATATATATGAACAGCACACCGAATAGTGGACACTTACAAAAAAAGTGCCCTATTCGGTTTTTTTATAATATCAGTGAATGATATAAGGATGGTCCGTTAATTGAGTGCAAATAATTTGAAAAAAACCGTGATTATCGAGGAAGGTTTTGCATGAATTAAGATTCGGAAAGTTTTTTCTGGATTTCCAGACGGTAGTCTTTACTTCTTAATAATTTGGATTCGAATGAATTCATATTTTTTCTGATTAGTAGTCCCTGCCAGAAGTTCAAGTCATCTGTTAAAATTACCATTTCGATTTTATTGCCATGATGATCTTCTGCATATATTGCGTCGTTAAGCACAAATGCAGTCGAACCACCTTTTGCTCCTAGATGGACAAAACGTTCATGATTCTGCTCGTTATATTGCATCGGCCACTCTAGTAAATCTCTTATAGTAACAGCAGCTCCCTCTGGAAGTTCGTCATTCGAAATGACCGCTAACAACTTCCCATAGTCATTTGCTGAAGCACCTATTAAACGATCCGACCATACTTTTTGCAGATTCATAGGCATATCAAATGATATATCCTCAGCTTTAATCGTTCCAACCTTCATTTGTTCACTTAAATCTTCTGCTTTAGAACGATATGTTGCTATCGGCATCTCTCTAAGCTTTTTGATCAACTGTTTCTCACTCAACGTTTCGTTCTCTATGTGTTCAGGGATTAACAGTGCACTAACAATTGGATAGACCTCCTCATGCTTTGTCAGTTTTAGAGATTTTGCTCTCTCATTAATGTTAGTTATGCCTAGTAAATCAATGAGAAAATCTGTATTGGCATTAGAGCTGTAGGTAATCATTCCTTTTGCAACATCATGCAATGTTACTTCATTGTTTTTAATTTTACCTTCACTACTCATTGTTTTTAGCCAATCTTCATGTGCGTTACCGTCTGTGTTTTTTATGTAATAACGTTTTAAAACGTCTAACGACACAGGGCTGTCTTTAGTTATTATACCTGCATTAATTTGCATCGCGTATTCGACAGCAATTAGCATTTTTACTGTGCTTGCTAGTGGTCTGACTATATCTGATTGATAACTGATTAATTCCTCACCATTTTCCGCGACATAAAGAGAAGTGGTTTGTGGGTAGTCCTTCAAATGGTTCAGAACATAATCAGGATTATCCCTGAAAAAGAAGTAGCTCGCAATCCCAACAACGAGAATAAATGATCCATAAATTATTATTCGTTTTTTCGTATATGTTTTTTTATCGAAGACTATCATTGCAACAAAGCCCGCAATCAATGCAAATAAATAATTAACATTAAAAAATAGCACAGCAACGATGATTCCTAGTACAATCAATCCAGTTACGATTGTCTTTCTAATTTCCTCCTTTGTCCTGTTCTCTTTTTTGAGTAAAGACAAGAGTGAAAACATCACGATTCCTAGTAGCCCAATCCACGCCCAAATATTCATCCAGCAACTTCCTTTCTGGTAAGTTCTATTTTTATCATTCTCTATGTAAAAGTCGTTTTGAATACCTCCACTTAATACCCTTAAATGAGTAATAGTAAACGTTGGGGTAAAACCAGATTTTTAATTTGTATGTATCATAATTTAAGTATTTATGAGGTTACTTGATAAAAGCCTACACATCCACACTCATGAAATAAATACTCGCTAGTTTTTGTTGAATTTTGATAAACATAATTTGGTTGCTTTCTTAGTTTAAGCATGCCAATATTAGAAAGTAATGTAAAGTATTTCACGGAATCATTCGAATTTCCTATTAAAACAAGCTATAATTTTTTTAGGAGTGATGCCACTATGTTATCTAAATTAGAAGGTTGAAACTTTCCTAAAACACAGTCAAATAAACTTTTTGCAACGTCTATAGAGAAGGAACAGTATTTTCAAAAGCTTGAATATCAAGTTTTTTGTTGATGTAGCTAACTCAGCACATTATAGCTTTCAACTAGAGCATCATCAGAGTTCTTACTATATTAAGATGCGTGTTGATTAGGAAAATAAAGGTTTACTATTGACTGACAAAAGAAATTTTTTGTTAATATTTTGCTAGTGTATGCCTATTTTTAATTGATTGTAGCGAAGGGCCACTCGATTCCCGCGGGACAGCGAGACAGACGAAACCCTGCACGCCATCTTCTAAATGAATTTTGGTGGATAAAAATGGTTAAACAATACACATAATATATGGTGGACTCTTATTTAGTAAGGCTTGACTAAAATGAAACTTTTTCAGCTTGAAATCGTATGTAAATAAAAGAGATAAATCGCAGGGGGTATAACTTTTATGTCTGAATTCGACAACGACCTATTAAAATCAAAGGATCCATTCGCATCAGAAAATCCATTATTACAGCCTAATCCATTATTACAGGTGGAGCAAGAGCCAAAAAAACCAGTACTTGTTTCTGAGCAAGAGCTATCACAAATTGCTCAAAATCAACTTGCTTTAAAGCAAGATCCTGAGGTTCATACATTAGCACAAAAAATTGATGTGAAAGACCAAATTGCTATGCTGGAGCTTGGAAAAGAAACTGCGAATGGTATTTCTACCTTTTCAGATAAAATGCTAGCAACGATGAAAACAAGTAAGCTTGAGGAATCAAGTGTATTATTAAATAATTTAAATAGAATTATGGATAAATTTGATCCTCAAGATTTTGCGGAGGACAAAAAAGGTGGCTTCCTTACGAAGTTGTTCAGTAAAGGAAAGGAACAATTAGAAAAGTTTCTATCCAAATATGACAGCATGAATAAAGAAGTGGATGTCATTTTCCATGAGGTTCAAAAATACGAAGGTGAAATGAAACGTAATACAGTTGATCTAGAAAACTTATATGATCAAAACTTAAACTATTTCCAAACGTTAAGTCAATTTATAGCGGCAATTGAAGTGAAAACGGATGAAGTACGTTCATCATTACCAGCACTTGAGCAAAAAGCACAAACAGGCGATCAATTAGCAGCGATGGAATATGAAACAATGGTACGTGCCGTTGATTTACTAGAACAACGTCGTTATGATTTAGAAATGGCGCAACAAGTGTCATTCCAATCTGCTCCACAAATTCGGTTAATGCAGCAAGGTAATAACCACTTAATTGCTAAAATTAACTCTGCATTTGTGACGACAATTCCTATATTCAAGCAAGGGCTTATTCATGCGGTGACGTTAAAGCGCCAAAAGCTTATTTCTGATTCAATGAGTGAATTAGACCGTCGTACAAATGAAATGCTTGTCAAAAATGCAGAAAATATTAGTAAAAATAGCGTTAATATCGCGCGTGCAGCTGGTAGCCCAAGCATTAAAATCGAAACAATTGAAACGACATGGCAAACAATTATGTCTGGTATTCAAGAAACGAAGCAAATTCAAGCAGAAACAGCTAAAAATCGTGAGGACGGCCGTAAACGTATTGAACGTCTGCAGCTTGAGTACGAAAAACTGAAAAAAATGTAATCGTGAATCTTCTTGCAAACTTACCTTGCAAGAAGATTTTTTTTGACAAATCAGAAATTCCTCATTATGATAAGGTAAATGAGAATGATTATCAAAGAAAAAAGGAAGCGGAAAGATGCTAAACAATGCAATTCGATTACATAAAATAATCAATCATGGAGTAAATAAAAGATGATAAGCAAAATGAATCCAACGTCATTATCCTGTGAGTCTTTAAAGGATGGAGCACTTGCGATTAATACGACAGAAAACTTAATGCTTGTGTTAAAAAGTCGCTACCATGCATTAACGCATATAGAAGAGCTGTACAATGCCATACATATAGATTTAGATGAAAAGCACACAGTTTTAGAGCAAGAGAGGAAAATTTTAAAGAAACAAAATTTAAAGCTTGTGGAAGACATGCAAAAAATAAAGCAGCAATGCACTGTCTTACAAAAAAAACTAACGGAATATAATTGTGTCGTAGATGAGCTCAAGGAGATTCGCCGACAAAATACAGAGCTATTAATTGAATTAAGTAAATATACTTCTCTGTCAAAGGAATCCCTGTCAGGTCCTTTAAAATCTATGATTCGCGATATGCGAAAGCAGGGTGTAGGTATTAAAGAAATTCACATTCGCATTAAACGTCAAATTAATCCTGATATTAGCTATAGTACGGTGCGCAAATATATTGCTGAGCTTGAATCTGAAATTAAAGAGTAACATTATTAATGTCAACTTATTAAAACTTGGCATTTACAGTTACCATTCAAAGTCCTATAATAAGTCTATTCTTTAAATGGTAATATTACGCAAAGTCGTATAGATTCATATGGAGTAGGAGAGTTAGAGGCAATGTCAAATGAGAAAAAAGGGGTTTTGGCGGCTTTTTTAGCCTATGCTTTGTGGGGTGCATTTCCGCTTTATTGGAAATTACTTGAGCATGTGCCGAGTATGGAAATTTTACTATCGCGCGTCATTTGGTCCTTTGTCTTTACAGTACTAGCAGTAATAGTATTTGGAATGCGTAAGGAACTTCTCGCAGACTTAAAATATTTGTGGTCACACCAAAAGCATTTTTGGCAGCTTGTTGGGGCTTCATTTGTTATTTCAATGAACTGGTTTTTATATATTTGGGCAGTTACGCATAACCACTTAATAGAAACGAGCTTAGGCTATTATATTAATCCTTTACTGTCAGTGATTTTTGGGGTTGTTTTCTTTAAAGAAGCACTTAGTCGTGCGCAATGGGCGGCTACCGGAATTGCCTTTATGGCTGTCATTATTTTAACGATTAATTATGGGTCAATCCCATGGGTAGCACTTCTTATCGCTTTATCCTTCGCTATTTACGGTGTTCTGAAAAAGAAAATTAAGCTTGACGCGACAAGAGGTTTAGCTATTGAGACGTTATTTATACTACCGTTTGCATTAGGCTATTATGTTTACCTCTTTACAACGAATCAAGCCTCATTTTTACATGTGGATGTGAAGACAGACATCCTCATGATTGTAAGTGGTATCGTGACAGCAATACCGTTAATTTTATTTGCGAAAGGTGCACAAAATATTCCACTCTATTTATTAGGCTTTATTCAATACGTATCGCCAACGATTGTATTAGTTTTAGGGATCGTGCTTTATAAGGAACCGTTTAGTCAAATAGAGCTCTTGGCATTTAGCATTATTTGGGCAGCCTTACTACTGTTTTCAGGCTCGAAAATCATTGAAACGAGAAGGGCTCAGCATAAATCTGCATAAAAAAGGACTTGTAGATATATTAATATAAGGTAAATAGTATAATAAAATAAAACCAGACCTTATATTTAGAGTATTTGAGTTTGATTATATATAATCAAATTTTATAATCAAACTTTTATTTGTATTTAAAAATACATCCATTAAATCTTTATTGAGATAATGGATGTATTTTTTATTGTGGTCTTTTAATAAAGATTGATAATTTATAATTAAGTTCGATCATTTAGCAGTTTTCCACAATCGGGCCAGATTGTTGAATAACAACTTTTATGGAATATTACCAAACGACGCTTTGCGAACTTAAAATATAAAGCATATAATTACATTTATTGTATTATCCATTATGCATGTAGAATTCTACAACTTGCAAAATTCAGTACATAAAAAGGGAGAATGTAACATGATTGTTAAAGTAGGATTTGATTATGAAGATGATATAGAGTATATGATTTGTCCTACAAAAGTAGGGAGAAATATTAATCGGTTACAAGAGGAATTTTGGGATTGGCTATTTGACAGAAAGAACCAACATCCTTATTGGTTTGAATATAGAGAAGATGGAAATATTACTTATGGTGTTTCTTACCGTACAGATGCTTTTATTTATTGGTTGAACAAGGTGAAATTTAATAAAGGCAAGAATGTCGCGAGGTTAATAGATGTTCCAAAGACACCACCTAAAAAAACAATTAGGTTTTAATGGTTATAAATCATGGAGTTTCATTTAAAATAATGTTCCCGAATGAAAGTTAGGAAAGGGACCGAAATCCAAGAAATGCGGTTAAACCAACATTTCTTGGATTTTTCTTTGAACATTGCTTATACAATTTTTAATGCAATAAACAGGGCTAGAATAGTACTTTTCAAGATTATGCAGAGTGTGTTATCTGAATAAAAACCTGTATATTTGGGTCTGTTGATGCGAATCTCAATTTCATTACAGCTTCCATACAGTAGAATAGTTAGAAAAGCATAGTCAAGGGGCTTTTTGTATATTATAATATATAAATTGGTTTGTTTATTATTATTTTATCCACTATAATATGAAAAAAATTAATTGACTTTATATTTTCTCATGATATTGCAAAGGGTGGCTTTAAATGAATTTAGAAACTGAGGATCCAAAACAAATTGTTTTACAAGTAGGAGCAGTACTAAAAAAACTTCGTAAAGAAAGGCGTTTAAGTCTTGAAGATTTATCAGAATTATCGGGTGTGAGTAAGCTTACGCTAGGAAATATAGAACGCGGAGAAACAAATCCAACAATAGGGATGTTATGGAAAATCTCAAAAAGCTTATCCATACCACTTATGGCATTATTCCCAACTGAAAAAAATGTGAATCTGTCTAGGGCTGGGGAAGGGCTTAGATTTAATGGTGACGGAAATGACTGGGTAATTGAGCCGATTTTTCAAAATAATACAAATAAAGATATGGAAATGTACCGTGCTTATTTACAGCCAAATAGCTTCTACCATCCGGAAAAACATCATCATAATACAACTGAACTTGCAACTATCATGTCCGGAACAATTACAATTAATGTTAATAATGAGTCATATATTTTGAATCAATATGATTCGATTAGTTTTTCTACAGATGGCACACATTCATATGCCAATCGTACTAACGATGTTGTAGTTATTCATATCATATTGAAATACGGAATCTAAATTTCTTTTCTCCTATCTTAACCTGATGCAAGGAATGCTTCAATCCACTTAATGGATTGGAGCATTTTTTTACTTTATTTAAAACAGCTCGCTATTTAAGAATAGACAAACCTAAATAAATATATTATAGTATTCATTACTTAAGTTAATTGTATATTATAATATACTAAATGTGATTGGTTATGAATATTATTTTTTCGTTTATTATTCATGTTTAAAGTAAATCATCATGAACAAACTACAATATATGAGTTTTTCAAAAATCTAGGAGGAAATAGGATGAGTTCAATGGACAAAGTAATTAAAAAAGAAAATAAAGGAGCCATTTCAACTGTTGGTAAATCTGCCGTTTGGCTAATGATTGTTGGTATTGTATTTATTGCTGCTAACTTACGGGCCCCTTTGACCTCAGTAGGACCAATAGTTGGTCTTATCAAGGATGATATGAATATTTCAAATACATTGGCAGGAATGGTTACCACGCTACCATTATTAGCTTTTGCGCTTTTTTCACCTATTGTACCTAAATTGGGACAAAAACTTGGGGTGGAACGAATTATTTTGGGTTCCATTGTCCTTCTGACTGTTGGTATTATTATACGTTCCCTTTCAGGGGTTGTAGCTTTATATATCGGTACGGCTGTTCTTGGTTTGGCTATCTCAGTCGGTAATGTATTGTTACCTGGCCTGATCAAACGTGAATTTCCTGAACGAATTGGCTTAATGACGGGTGTGTATTCCATTTCTATGAATTTATTTGGAGCAATAGCGTCGGGTGTAAGTGTTCCTATTGCTCTTGGAATGGGATTTGGCTGGAAAGGTGCATTAGGAATTTGGGGCGTTTTAAGCTTTATATCTATTTTATTCTGGTTACCACAAATGAAACATCGTAACGAGAAAAGGGATAGAGTTCACAATAAAACTGCTGATAGTCATGTGAATTTGTGGGGTTCGGCACTAGCCTGGCAAGTAACTTTGTTTATGGGACTGCAATCCATGATTTTTTATGTACTTGTTGCATGGCTGCCAGAAATTCTTAAGCAACAGGGATTGAATTCGAGTCAGTCTGGCTTGATGCTTTCTGTTATGCTGTTAGCTCTTCTTCCTTTTACTTTCATCGTCCCGGTCATTGCAGGACGCATGTCTGGTCAACGTTCGTTAGTGACTATTACATCGATTTTACTTTTAATCGGGACGTTCGGGTTACTATACGGTAGCTCTAAATTAATCGTGTTGTGGATCATCGCTCTAGGCATAGGAGGAGGCTTCGCATTTAGCCTATCCATGATGTTTTTTGGCTTGCGCACAAGGAATGCGCAACAGGCTGCGGAATTATCCGGTATGGCCCAATCAATTGGGTACCTACTTGCGGCTGTTGGTCCAACCCTATTTGGTTTTATTCATGATGCAACTAATAGCTGGACGATTCCACTTTTAATATTAGTTGGTGCATCGGTCCTACTCTTTGTGTGTGGTCTTGGTGCAGCCAGAGAGCGATATATAGGTCCAGCCAAATAATATAACATATAATTTTGGAATGAAAGGATGATAAATATGTTAAATAAAATTCTTGTCGCTATAGATGAATCCGATATGAATAGCAAAGTATTAGAGGCAACGTTGAGTATTGCCAATAACGAGAAATCTAATGTAACACTAGTGAATGTTAGTAAGGAAAATGTAACAACGGGTTTAACCTATGTCCCAGAGGATTATCTGGAGGATGTATTGAATGAATTGGAAAAGTCGAGTATAAGAATACTGGAAAAGGCCAAAAACAAACTAATATCTGCTGGGGGAATGTCCATAAAAACAATCCATCTTAAAGGAGACCCTTCCCATCAAATTTTAGAATATGCCAAAGAACATGAACAGGAACTTATTATCATTGGCAGTCGTGGACTTAGTGGAATGAAGGAATTAATGCTTGGTAGTGTCAGCCATAAAGTCGCGCAATTATCAAAATGTTCCGTCTTAATTGTACATTGATGAAACAATGATTAGATAATTTCTATCTAGGAGATCCTCTAGTTTCAAAATAGAATTGTTTTCGGGAGCAATTCCCTCATTAATGTACCTATTCGCAATATAAGGTTAGCCAGGTTAACACTGGCTGACCTTTTTTATAGTCGGGATAGAATGTAGCAGTATTGTCCGTTATTCTTTTACACTGGCTAACCTAGGGAACGGCAAACCATATCAAAACACATATGCTAAAAGCAGGGTTTTATTGAATAATAATCCTCCACAATCGGGCGCGTTTATGAAGTAACGCTGTAGAAAATGTTCAAAATTTTTTATAATAAGCAAACTAAAAAATGCTAAAGAAGCATCCGTTTTGATTAATCTTTTTTCAAAATGGATGCTTCTTATTAATCTTAGTGTAAGGAATAACGAGGTGTTTTTGTTCAAACTTTATTTTAAAGTTACATTTATTTTTCATTAAGAATTTTTTGTATGGCCGTTATATATCCTGCCTTATATACTTGAATGCCGTTTTCTTTTACTCTGCCATAATTATCGGTAGTCCATCCTTGGTGGTTCATAAATTCGTTTGATATAGCATTTCTCAGTGCATCTATTTCGGTATCTGTCAGATTATAAGATGGCTCGACTATAACGACATCCTTATTTTTGCTTAGATCGTTTATAGGACGCATATCAATCGTAAAGGTTGTTTGTTCTTTAAGCAGAGAGTTTTCTCTTTTGAGCTTTTTATTCTCTGCCATAAGCATACCAACCAATGCCTTTGTTGTTGGTTCGGAGATACTTGCTAAGATATCATCGTTTACGCTTGTTCTCGTAAACATGCATGTATTTATCTTCATCGTTATCAAGTCTTGGCTCTTTCCACCCTGCAAATCGTTTGTCCTGTGCAGAATACATATTACGTGGAAGTAAACCATATTTTAACAAAAGATAGCTTTCTCTGTCTGTTATATATTTACCAGTAGTAGGGTTCTTGAAATCCTGCGGGGCTTTTCCTTCGCTGGGATGATAGATTCGTACCACAGCAAGATTTGGGTCTTCATGGTCAGGGTAGACGTCCTGTACCCATAAATGAAATACTTCACTATGCCTAAGTCCACCGCCATGCATCAGTATAGTAATGGTAATATCACGCCAGTTATAACGGTCAACAAGGTCTAATTCATAGTTTTTTCTTGTATTCTTAAGCCCTTCCCATAGAAGCTTATGTATTTTATTTTCGGGGAAGGCTTTTGTATCTCCTTTTGATGAGTATGGTTTTCTTCTTCTAACAGCATTGCGAGCTAATTTTGCAGTTTCAGAGATTTCATGAACATCATTTAGATGCCCTAGAAATGAGTTCTGACTTTTGTTTATCTGTGCCATCCAGTTAAGTCGTTCTTCATATCTTGTGGCTTTTCTCCAAGGGTTTAATTGAACAGCTCCATATTCTTCATATAACCAATCGGATAACCCATTTAAAGCATGGTACGGTTGAAATTTCTTTTATTGTAAGACAAAAATAAGCAACTTTACTTTTTTGTCAGGATATAGTAATATAATGTCAATCAATTAGATAGCAATGATTAAATTATAAATTAATGAGAGGTGCTTTTGATGAGTGCGGTAGGTTCTAAATAGGAACAATTTAATGAAATAAATTTAATGACGACAGGGGATATGTGTCATAAAGCGACCCCTAATTTTGTCATGGATTTATTTCGATACCTATGAAGATACCTACAATACTTTATAAAGCGTGTAATTCACTGAATGTGCTTCATTTTGATGAGGTTCTTTTTCAAGATGCTTTTTACACATGCCTTGTAATGTAAAAGCTGTGGGATCCCCACAGCTTTTTTGTTTTTTTATTGAATATAAAGGTTCCATACTATTTGTTGAGGTGTCCCTACAAAGGGGAAGGCAGTCGCCGTAACCTTGGTGTAACTTCACATCGTGCATCACTCCAACATTTGATGTAGAGCCAATAAAAAATCATTGATATCTAATGAGTAGGTATCTTCATGAATGATATGGAAAATCATAGTGAGGAGAATTTAAAATGAATCATACTACTTTTGAGAAGTTACAATACAATGAATTGAAAGAAATCGTTAAATCATACTGTGTTAGTGGATTAGGTAAACAGATATTAGATAAATTAACGCCGAGCCCTAATTTGGCAGTTGTTAAAAATCGTTTGAATGAAACGACAGAGGCACGCGCAATTTTAGATACGGAAGGCCATGTCCCGTTTTTAGGGGTATCGAATATTGACAGCACCATAAAAAAACTTGAAAAGGGTATCATCTTAGACCCAAGTGAGTTGGTTAGCATTTCAGACTTTTTACGAGGCTGTAGAAAAATTAAAAAATTTATGCTAGAAAAGGATTTTATTGCGCCAGTACTTGCATCCTATGCCAACTCGATGTCTGAATTTAAAAGCATTGAAGAGGAAATTAATTTTGCTATTAAGGCAAATCGTGTTGATTCAGCCGCTAGTAGAGAATTAAAGCGTATCCGAAATCATATCGAAACAACAGAGGAGAAAATTAAAGACCGTTTAACTAAATTTTTAAATAGTAGTGCAAATAAAACATACATCCAGGAATTTTTTATAAGTAAAAAGGATGATCGCTACACAATTCCAATTAAAGCTTCCTATAAAAATCATGTGCAAGGGACAGTTGTAGAGATTTCATCTAAAGGTGCAACGGTCTTTATGGAACCAAGTGCAGTTTCTAAACTAAATGTGGAATTAGCTAGTCTAAAAGCAGAAGAGGCCGTAGAGGAATATCAGATTTTGGCGACATTATCTGGGCTTTTGATGGAATATATTCGTGAAATCAACATCAACATGGAGTTGATTAGCCAATATGATATGGTGTTTGCTAAAGCTAAGTTTAGCAAGCATATTGGAGGCGTAGAACCGAGCCTAAATGATTATGGCTATATTAAGCTAGTCAATTGTAAGCATCCGCTGTTAACAGGTGAGGCGGTGCCACTTCATTTTGAAATTGGTAAAGACTATCGCAGCTTAATCATTACAGGACCGAATGCTGGTGGTAAAACCGTTGTCCTAAAAACCATTGGCTTGTTAACATTGGCTACTATGTCAGGCTTCCATATTGTTGCAGATAAAGGTACTGAAATAGCTGTATTCGATCATATTTTTGTAGACATTGGTGATAATCAAAGTATTGAAAATGCACTTAGTACGTTCTCATCCCATATGAAAAATCTGTCAGATATTATGAGGGCATCCAATAATAATACTCTTTTGCTATTTGATGAAATAGGGAGCGGTACAGAACCAAATGAGGGAGCAGCACTGGCCATTTCTATTTTAGAGGAGTTCTATCATATGGGCTGTATGACAGTGGCCACTACTCACTATGGAGAAATTAAGCGTTTCTCTGAAATGCATAGTGATTTTATGAATGCGGCTATGCGTTTTAATAGTGAAACATTAGAACCTTTGTATAAATTAGTTATCGGAACATCGGGAGAAAGTAATGCCCTATGGATTTCTAAGAAAATGAATATACGTGAAACCGTATTACAAAGAGCGAAGGGCTATATTGACAATAAGGAATATCATCTAGAACGAGTAAATGACACTAAAATTAGGAAGCCTAAGATTGAGAATGAGAGAACAACAGTAACGTATGAATTTAAAAAGGGAGATCGTGTGAAGCTGTTAGATCATGATGACGTTGGAATCGTTTATCCAAGAAATTGCTAATTTCTATAATGCTGTCGTGTTCTCTGAGAGTGAATTCATAAAGGTAAATGTTAAACGACTGGCATTAGAGCTATCGGCAACAGAATTAGATATGATTTAGAGACATTGTTTGTGGACTATAAAGAACGAAAGCTA
This sequence comes from Lysinibacillus sp. FJAT-14222, assembly GCF_001278875.1. Classification (NCBI taxonomy): domain Bacteria; kingdom Bacillati; phylum Bacillota; class Bacilli; order Caryophanales; family Bacillaceae; genus Lysinibacillus; species Lysinibacillus sp. FJAT-14222. Next base: position 16,436 of record NZ_LIYL01000008.1, read on the forward strand.
CAGCATGATATAGAGCGTGGTTTGAAAAAAGCCCTTCGCAAGATACAGAAGGAAATGAAGAGAGATAAATCGAGCTAAAAGTCTAAAGGGATTGCACATAAATTTTAAAATGTGCAATCCCTTTTATTTATTGAACCGAATTTATTTGTGCTTTAATTGAATAATAAGTTTCTTCAATTTTTTGTTTATAGGGCAGATCGATTAAATCCTGAGAATCCATATAGGCCATTTTGGCGATTTCGTAAGCAGTTGTAAACTCACCGAAATGAGCATAGCAAAGTGCTTTATAGGAAAAGCATTCATTTAAGCCTAATATGTCAAATGGATGTAAGATGAAGGGGGGAACGTTTGTAAAATGTTCAAATGCTTCCTTAGCTTCTTCATATTGACCTAGCAAATATAAGGATTTCCCTTTTTCTGAATAGTAAAAATTTTTATCCAGTTTAATCGAACCCTCCTCATGCATAAGTGCACCATAACGTTCTATTTCCTCTAATGCCATCTGATAATCGTGAGTGTAACTGTTATAATAATGCGCACGTAATCCGAAAATAAAAGCGTCAACATCCACTTGTTCGGCAAAAATCCGATACTGCTCAAGCTTCTTCAGCATATGCTCTACTTGCTCGAAATCATGGTCAATCATGGCGCAAAACGCCCCAATACGATACATATCATCTATATAGGAGTAAAATTGATTTTTATGTGCATTAGTAATGGTTTCATTAATGAGCTGTTTACCTGCTTCAAGTTCGCCAATTGCTACCTGAAAAACGCTAATATAATAAGCCATTTTCACATCATCTCGCGAATCTAATTGGTAATTTTCCTGATCTGCCTCTTCCTTCGCCTGTAAAATACAAGAATAAGCCGTTTTGTATTTTCGTTCTCCCGATAATATGCCCACCTGTAGTATATAGGTTTCAAACCAATGACTTAGTAAATTAATTTCTTTAAACATAAAGCGTGCCTGTTGAAGAGGTAATTCCCAGGTCGTTAATCTCGCATGATGTTGTGCTGCTGCATAGATATACAGTAAACGACCTGCTTCATAACTAAGCGAAAGATCTTCTACATATGGCTTAATCATCTCTACGATTTGCTGCACATTATCTGTATTACCAAGTTTTAATTCCGCAAATAAAATTTCTACCTGCTCTAAAAGATGACGTATGGAAGAGGGGGTTACTTGTTCAAGCAATTCACTAGCTTTTACTCCTAAACGTTCCGCTATATAATCAAGACTTTCCATTGAAGGCTTGGCCTTATCATTTTCAATTTGACTTAACATGCCTTTTGTTAGACGATCACCGGCAAGTGCCTCTAATGTTAATTTTTGTTCCTTCCTTAATTTGCGAATTCGTGTGCCTAAAGAGTTCATTGCCTCGCCTCCTTTTATTAATATGCTCTTTGTTTAATTATATTAAACTTTTTCTTGCGTGGGAAGCGGAAGGTGTGTTATATTTTGTTTAATTAAATTAAACTTTTTAACATAATTAAAAATATGGAGGGATTTTAGATGAATGAAGAGCAAAAATATAAAAAGGCCTCGTATCATTTATGGACATTTACCGCTAGTAAAATGATCTCGTTGTTAGGGTCTCATGTATTGTCATTTGGGATAGGTTTATATATTTTGGCACTGACAGGGTCAGCGATGAGTTTTGCGACAACGATGATCTGTTCCATTTTGCCTCGTGCATTGGTCGCGCCTTTGGCAGGTTATGTAGCTGATAATTATTCAAAGAAACGCACTATTTTAGTAGCACAAGCAGGTACAATTTTAACCGTTGGTGGGTTATTACTTTATACAGAAATGGTCGGCTTGTCGGTGTATGCTATTTATATGGCAACAGTTTTTAATACAATATGCTCAGCTTTTTCTGGTGTAACATTTACTTCCTCAATTGCAACACTAGTAGATCCAGAACGCCTACAAAAAGCGATGTCATTTAATCAAATGTCAGTGTCCATTGCAGCGATTGGAGGACCAGTAATCGGTGGAATGATGTATGGATTTTTCTCCATGGAAGCATTTTTACTTGTACATATGTCGGCATATGTGATTGCATTCTGCTTAGAAGCCACAATGAATTTTACTCTCTATAGTACAAGAAATCAGGTTGCAGAAAAGGAAAAGGTGTGGGCTGGGCTTGCTAGTGGCTTTCGTTATATTAAGCAACAAAAAGTTGTGAAAACAATTATGTGGGTTTCGTTATGGATTAATTTGTTCTTCTCTGCCATCGTTGTAGGGGGGACTTACATTATTATTGAATTATTAAAAGTAAAATCAACGCATTTTGGTTTTATAGAGGCATCTGGTGCAGTTGGTATGCTTGTTGCTTCCCTCATTTTCGCAACACGGGCAGAGGTAAAGGCGCCACTACGTTTTTCTAAAATCAGCTTATTGCTGTTGGCTAGCAGTTTAGGGCTTGCAGTTGTTCCATTAGTAACGAATTTATCCTATTTAACGATGGTTATCTTTTATATTGTCATCTACTTTATTTTCGCTATTTTTGAGATGGGGATTAACATGCCAATTATGGTTTATTTGCAAAAGCTAATTTCGGAAGAATACCGTGGACGTGTATTGGGATTAATGGAAACAATGGCAATGTCAATGATGCCGATTGGTATGATCGTATACGGCATCTTGTATGATACATTCCCAGCAACGGTTATTTTACTTGTCACGAGTGCAATTATCGTGACGATATCACTAGTTATGCTACGAACATCTGTCTTAAAAGAAGCACATCCAGAGGTTTATAATCAAAAAATAGCCACTGAGAGTGTAGCAAATTAATGTCTAACTTTGAAGTTAAGGGTACTATCAGCGATTCCAGAGCTTTTATTAGCGAGATATCGGTTGCAACATTTATATAACGAAACCAGGCATTACTTCAGTGATGAAGTATGCCTGGTTTATTTTTTACTGATCGTCAATCACAATATAAGTTGCTTTAATGGGTCCATGCACACCAACAATAAGAATCATTTCGATATCTGCCGAATTACTTGGACCTGTGATAAAGTTGATGCAGGAGGCAATTTGTTCGCCATTTCTAACTTTTTCGCTAATCTTACGAGCTGCTTGTGTCATTCGTGGAACGATGGTGCTTTTAGGAATTAAAATAATAGAGTTCTCTGGTAAAAAGCTGACGGATCTACCTTTATCCTTGCTACTAAAAAGTACAGCAGTTCCTGATTCTGCTATTGTTATTTCACTAATCGTAATACCAATATTAGCTTTTTCAGCCTGTCGAATATTTTCCTCTGGCAGCTCTGAATCCCATTCGTACAGCTGAATATTCGCTTGTGGCCACTGCTCGGTCATTAATTTCCCAAGTCCATAGCCTTTAAAACGCTCGTCTTTCCATGTTATAACAGATTGACCACCATAATTTTCAACTACTTTTTGTAAATCTGCGGGAAGATTAGCTGTATTTGTAATGACAATATCCGTATGAATGTTTTTACATTGTTGAGCTAAAACCTCTACTAATTCATCTTTTGTTGCATCTTTTAGAACACGATCTTGTGGTTGATATTGCCATGTAGGGCGTGCAATTTCTGTTTTTGACGCACGCCCAAGCTGCTTCGCAATTTTTGATAAAAATGCATCTCTATTTTGAACAGTACCTCCCATTATTCTTCGCCTCCTTCTTGACGGTGTTTAAACCAGTCACGGAAATTATTTCTATTTGGTGCAGGAAAATCTCTTGCTTCCGTCCATGCTTTTAGTGGGCCTGGGCCTTTTGAAATTTTATTATCTTTTGTAAATGGGGACATTGCTGGCGAAGCCATTTTTGTCGCCATTTTATATAGGGTAGGGGAGGAAGCTCCTAAGCCAAATGCTTTCATTAATAGCTTTTCTGATACAGGAGCTTTTCCCTCATTTTCAACAATTACTTGGCGATGTCTATGAATAAGTTGATGTAACGGTATTTTTACAGGACAAGCATCTGTGCAGGCACCGCATAATGTGGAAGCATATGGTAGCTCCTTAAAATCTTCATAGCCCCCTAATAATGGTGAAAGAACGACACCGACTGGCCCAGAGTAGATTGAGCCATACGTATGGCCGCCAACATGACGATAAACTGGACAAGCGTTGACACATGCTGCACAGCGAATACATTGTAAAATAGATTGGAATTCACCACCTAAAATGTCTGAGCGCCCATTATCAATAATTACTAAATGGAATTCCTCTGGTCCATCTGTGTCACCGTCATCTTTGATCCCTGTTAATGTTGTAATATAGCTTGTTAGTTTTTGCCCAACCGCGCTTCTTGTTAATAAACTTACTAGCACTTCCATCTCTTCAAAAGTAGGAACAATTCTTTCCATCCCCATTACCGTAATTTGTGTTTTCGGCAAGGCTGTTACTAGATCCGCGTTTCCTTCGTTTGTAACGAGTGTAATCGAGCCGCTTTCTGCAATAGCGAAATTACAGCCCGTAATGCCAATATCTGCTGTTAAATATTCATTCCTTAATTTTTCCCGTACATAAAGAGCTAATTCCTCAGGTTTTTCGGTTTTATCATAGCCTTGTTTTTCTTTAAAAACGTCACGAATCTGTTCCTTATTTTTATGCAAAGCAGGAACAACGATATGAGATGGTGGCTCGTGATCATCTACTTGCAAAATGTATTCACCAAGATCTGTTTCAATGACTTCACACCCTAACTGTTCTAAAGCGTCATTTAAATTAATTTCCTCTGTAACCATGGATTTCGATTTTACAATTTTAGCAGCATTTTTCTGTTTAGCGATACTTTGAATATAGTCTGTCGCTTCTTCCGCTGTTTGCGCAAAGTAAACATGTCCACCTCTTTTAGAGACATTTTCACTCAGCTGATATAAGTAATAATCTAAGTTCGCAAGCACATGCTTTCGAATTTCTTCTCCGTGAGAGCGCCATTCCTCCCAATGTCCGAGCTCATCAGCTTGTTTTAGCCGACGTGTTTGAAAACGCTCCTGTGCGCTTGACACAGCTCCGCGCATAAAGGTATTTTCTAATTCTTTCGTTACTCGATGATTAAAGCGTTCATTACTTGTTTTCATGGCCATTTCTTTTACCCCCTCTTATTGGCAATTTAATACTTCCGCAATATGCATAACTTTAATAGGTTTTCCTTGTCGATTAATTCGACCACCAATATTGATTAAGCACCCAGCATCAGCACCGATTAGAATGTCAGCCCCTGTTTCTTCTACATTCTGTACTTTTTCATTGACCATTTCTCCTGAGATATTGCCCATTTTTACTGAAAACGTCCCGCCAAATCCACAGCATCGATCTTTCCCTGGGAGTTCTACATACTGCAAGCCTTTAACTTGATTTAATAATTTAAACGGTGCTTCAGTTACACCGAGCAGTCGTGTCATATGACAAGAAGTATGATAAGTAGCCTTGCCCTCTAAATGTGCACCTACATCCTCGACCTTTAATACATCTACAATAAATTCTGTAAATTCATATGTTTTATCTGCCAATGCTCTCGCTTTTGGCTCCCAAACAGGATCTCCCTTAAACACTTCTGGATATTCCTTAAACATATAAGCACAGGAACCAGAAGGGGAGACAACGTATTCGGCATGCTCAAATGCTGAAATCATTTTCTTCATAGCATTTTTAGATTCTTTTACATAGCCACTATTGTAGGCAGGTTGCCCACAGCAAATTTGATTTTCTGGAAAGTCAAGGTCACAGCCGAGTCTTTCCAGAACTTCGACAACAGCTTTTCCTACTTCACCTTGAAACATATCAACTAAACAAGTCGCAAATAGTGTTACTTTCATGATAATCGCTCCTTTTTACTTCATTTCCTCTCAAAACAACTAATCAACAGGTCATCTGATGACTTAGTGATAAATATATTACTTTTATAATACTACAACTTTTCAGATTAATAAAAGGCGTTAATTGTAAATTTTCAAAAAATTTAAAAGCTGCCTATTATGAAGAACTAGGCAGCTGCTGTTATTTCATGGATTCAGTTGTTTCAAAATATTGCATTAAAACTTTTTCAACATTACTTAAATGTGAAGCCATTGCATGTTTTGCTAGCTCTTCATTTTGCTGTTTAATCGCTAGGAAAATTTGCATATGTTCATCGTACAGCTTTTCGCTTGTTGTTTTTTTAGAGTACAACCAAATTCGGCGTGTTTCTTTCATTGTTTCGATCATTAAGCCAGAGACTTGGTCTAATATAGTTGCAAGTAGGGGATTTTGCGATGCTGAAGAAATAGCCGCGTGAAATTGAAAATCGACTTTTTCTCCTAGTTCTCCGTCTCCTTGTACCCGTTTCATCTCATCCAAAATTTGCATCATTGACTGTATGTCTTCTTCTGTTCTGTGAATGGCTGCGCTAGCCGCTGCGCCCACTTCGATAATTTTACGTACTTCTAACAAATGTGAGACATCTTGTTTATTTGTTAAAATGGCCGTTGATAAGGGGAAATCAAGCTGATTAGATTGGATACTTTTAACGAATGTACCTGAACCTTGTTTGATTTCAATGAGCCCCATTGCTTTTAAAGCAGAAAGAGCTTCTCGTATGGCGGATCTACTTACTTGTAATTGTTCAGCAAGTTGCTCTACTGAATCAAGTCGGTCTCCAGGCTTCAGTTCGCCAGCTCTAATTTTTTCATAAAGGATTTCGGTTACTTCCTCATATATTTTTTTCGGTTTAATTTTTCTTAATTCCAAGGACTACACCTCATTTATCTCTATCAATTACTCTACCGTTATTATTATACATGAAGAATAGTAATTTACTCACTGTATATAATGTAACTTTAATCAGTGGGGGGTTTTTTTCATCCCCACTGATTATTAGTCTTCACCAATCACACATGCTTAGAATTACATAACACGATATGTTGAATTTTGTTGACAGTTAATACAAGTGGGCACATAATGCAGAAGTACATTAACAAATACACGTTGGTGTAATGGCGCCTGAAAATTATATTGTGTATGATAGTATGATGGAATTTCACCTTTTCAACACCTTTCTGCCATGAAACGTTCACAAACAGGAAGGGCGCAATTTACAGTGATTTTTGGTACGATGGAAGCAGTAACTGTAAGGAGCGAATGAAAAATATGGAAACTGATATTAACGTATTTTTAGCTTTCGGTGCAGGGTTTTTAAGCTTTATTTCACCGTGTACCCTTCCGCTGTATCCAGCATTTTTATCGTACATAACAGGTATGACATTAGATGAGCTAAAATCGGAACGAGGCATGATGCAAAAGCGTGCTGTTTTCCACACACTATTCTTTTTACTAGGATTTTCAATTATCTTTATAATGATTGGACTAGGGGCATCATTAGCAGCAGAGTTCTTCCTAAATTATTCAACATTATTACGTCAGATTGGTGCCATTTTAATCGTTGTATTTGGTTTAATGATTGTGGGATTACTACAAATTGACTTCTTAATGAAGGATCGAAAATTCCAATTTAAAAACCGACCATCTGGTTATTTGGGATCAGTATTAATCGGAATAGCCTTTGCGGCAGGCTGGACACCGTGTACAGGTCCAATTTTAGCTTCGATTATTGCATTAGCAAGTGCAAATCCAAGCGCAGGCTTTAGCTATATGTTAGCTTATTATTTAGGCTTTGCGATTCCTTTCTTCGTGTTATCTTTCTTTATAGCACGTATGACTTGGATTCGTACGCACAGCCAAAAAATTGTGAAAATCGGCGGTTATATTATGATTGCCGTTGGGGTATTGTTATTCTTTGATGGATTAACGTATATAACACGCATATTAGAGCCTATTTTCGGTGGATTTACGGGCTTCTAATCTGCTAAACTAAAGAGGCATACCGTACTTTAACGTGGAGGGAGATGAACATGTGCCTACAGTTTTAGTAGTGGATGATACGCTATTTATGCGTGTTGCAATAAGTAATATGTTTACTGAATGGGGTTATGATGTAGTCGGCAAGGCAGCAAATGGTAAAGAAGCTGTAGCGATGTATCGTGAGTTACAACCAAATCTTGTAACGATGGATGTAACAATGCCCGTTATGACAGGTATCGCAGCAGTAAAAGAAATCATCCCTGAATTTCCAAATGCAAAAATAATTATGATTACGGCTTTAGGACAACAGAAGTTGATCGTGGAAGCGATTGAAAGTGGTGCGAAGGATTTTATCACAAAGCCTTTCGAGCCAGAAAGATTAAAAGCTGTAGTTGATCAATTGCTTGGACAAAATTGTTAATTAGACATTAGAGGAGGAATTTTTATGTTTAGCAGTATCCCTTCTCAATATTATGTTATAGGTTCAACTATAATGGCCATTTTTATGGGTAGCTTTGTCATGGTTTTACGAATGCGAGCATCCAAGAAACCAACAAATGAGAAGAAAATTATCATTCCACCTATTGCGATGTCTTCAGGTGCGTTAATGTTTTTATTTGAACAATTTCGAGTGCCACCCATGCAAATTTTAGAAGCGGTTGCAGTCGGTATGGTGTTCTCGACCATCTTAATTGCCACTTCTAAATTTGAAGTAAAAGGTCAAGATATTTATTTAAAACGTTCAAAAGCATTCGTTTTTATACTAATCGGACTGTTAGTGTTCCGTGTTGTTGCAAAAATGATATTAAGTAGCTCCATCGATGTTGGTGAATTAGCAGGAATGTTTTGGATTCTGGCGTTCGCCATGTTAGTCCCTTGGCGAATCGCAATGCTTATTCAATTTATAAAAATCAAAAAAACAATTCCGCTGAAGAATATTTAATGGAGAAACTACACTAGAGATTTTATCTAGTGTAGTTTTTTTTGAGCGTTGTTTGGTTGATGGATGATAGAGCGGTTCGAGTGACGGAAAGTAGTAACTGAGCGACGGAAAGAATCGTCCAAGCGACGGAATGAAAGGCAAAAGCGACGGAAGAAAGAGTCAAAGTGAAGGATAGAAAGCAGAACGACGGAAGGCTGAAGCGACGGAAAGAGTCGTTCGAGCGACGGAAGAAAGAGCCAAAGTGAAGGATAGAAAGCAGAACGACGGAAAGAATTGACTGAGCGACGGAAAGAGTCGTCCAAGCGACGGAATGAAAGGCAAAAGCGACGGAAGAAAGAGTCAAAGTGAAGGATAGAAAGCAGAA
>NZ_LIYL01000008.1:25680-67134 GCF_001278875.1 Lysinibacillus sp. FJAT-14222
AGCGACGGAAAGAGTCGTCCAAGCGACGGAATGAAAGGCAAAAGCGACGGAAGAAAGAGTCAAAGTGAAGGATAGAAAGCAGAGTGACGGAAAGAATTAACTGAGCGACGGAATGAAAGACGAAAGCGACGGAAGAAAGAGTCAAAGTGAAGGATGGAAAGCAGAGCGACGGAAAGAATTGCTGAAGCGACGGAAAGAGTCGTCCAAGCGATGGAATGAAAGGCAAAAGCGACGGAAGAAAGAGTCAAAGTGAAGGATAGAAAGCAGAACGACGGAAAGAATTACTGAAGCGACGGAAAGAGTCCAAGACAAACCTTATTGAAAAAATACAATGATTAAACTTAACTTAGGAAGTAAAACGCTGCACAAAATCAGTGTGCAGCGTTTTTTCATTCAAACAAATGTTCATATGGAGCGATGTCAATTTGCATTTCATCTAATTTTTTGCGTAAAAACTTATGATCGCGCTTTGGCGTTGCTTGAATGTAGCCACGAATAATCAAATCGTGGTTAATAGAAGGTGCTTTTTCTTCTAAAGCAAGCTCCCCAATTTTTCCTGCAATTTTCTCCTTAGCTATTTGTCTAAATAGCTCAGGTACAGGGCTTACAAGTTCATATAAAAGCTCTTTTTCAGGTTGTCCCCATAAATGAATGGTTTTATCTAAATAATACTCTTGCCAATCTAAATCGGATTTACCGTCCTGCTTCGGTAATCGCTTTAAAAATTTGCGGAACATGAAAAATCCACCGATCGCCATAAACGAAATAAGTACAACTACCCAAAATAGGATAAACCATAAAAACCAACCACTTAACAAATCGTTCACCTCTTTGCCTTCTCTCACTCTATTATAAAAGCTTACATAAAAAAATTCATCCTAAATGTCCCTTTTTTAGTAATAAGTCAGTATATATTGTGTAAGAAAGGAGGTGACCTCCATGGCAAAAGTCAATTTCTTAGGTGCTACACTGCGCTTAAAGTATGTTGCTGGACACAATGCCCAAAACGAGCCCATGTTCACAACAAAAACGTACCGCAATTTAAACAGCTCGCATACGGCAGAGGATTTAGTAGAGGTAGCATATGCCATTGCAAGTCTATCTTCACACGCACTAGACAGCATTGTAAAACAAGAAACAACAGATTTATCCTAAGGAGGGAAAGCTATGACACAAGTTTTAGAGCTGCAATTTGAAACAGTGGCAGGGAAAACGGCAACATTTGCGATTGATGCACCGAAGCCAAAAGTAACAGCGGAAGAAATTCAAAAGGTAATGCAAACCATCATCGCTAAAAATGTTTTTGATGGACAAGCTGGCACTCTCATTGCGATGAGTGGGGCTCGCATTGTTGATCGACAAGTAACAGAATTTGATTTAAAGATCGAATAACCAAAAAAATGGTCTTTGCAGCATGTACTGCAAGGACCATTTTCAGCAATATTAGTCTTATTTATCTAGCAGTGAAGGAGGGGCCAACATGGAACAGTGGTTAAACATGATATCGGATATCGGTTTTCCTATCTTATTGTCGTTTTATTTACTGCACCGAGTAGAAGTGAAATTAGATGCAATTCATGATGCGCTTGTTTCCTTAAAGTGAAATCGATTTCACAAAGATGTACGAAAGCTGTCACTTGAGTGTCCTTGTCAATATTTACATCGTACGATAGGATGAGGATAGTGTAAGTAGGGAGCGTGTTAAAGATGAGAAATAAAATAATTGGACTTGTGCTACTTTTTGCATTAGCAGCTGTGCTTAGTGCGTGTGGAAATTCAAAGTTTAAAGCAGATTATAACTTGGAATTACCAGATTTTGACCATGTCAATCAACGCGGAGAAAAAGTTTCTTTAGAGAGTTTAAAAGGAAAACCATGGATTGGTATGTATATTTTCACGAATTGTACTTCAATTTGTCCACCAATGTCTTTTAATATGACGCAAGTTCAAGAAAAGCTGAAGAAAAAAGGTGTGGAAGATTATAATATTGTTGCGTTTTCAGTTGATCCTGACGTTGATAAACCAGAAGTATTAGCTGATTATTTGAAAAAATATAATGTTCCAGATCAATCAAAATGGAATCTACTTACTGGTTATTCACAAAAATATATCGAGCAGTTCGCTGTAAAATCAACAAAAATAATCGTCAGAAATGATCCTAATAGCGACCAAGTCGTCCATGGGAATCAATTTTTTTTAGTTGATAAAGATGGTGTAATCGTAAAAATGTATTCAGGATTTGCGGAGAATCCAGAGGATGTCCCTATTGACACAATTGCATCAGATATAGAAACATATATTGATGAAAATTTATAATGGATAGAAGGAAACCGTCTCTAATTAATGAAGAGACGGTTTTTTTTCGGTTGAAATTTAATCTTTTATAACTGTAGCCTCGTTTATAGTGTAGAAGGAGGGGAAGATTTTGTCTGATACAGAATATTTAGAGCAACTAATGGAACTACATACAGATATCTATTTCGAATCGCTTACTACTATACGAAAGATCTACAAATAGCTGAGGATATCGTTCAAGATGTGTTTATTAAATTTTATCATCATCAAAAGTATTATGAAGAAAGAGGAGAGATGAGGGCTTATTTAGCACGCATGACCATTAATAAATGTAAGGATTATTTAAAGAGCTGGGCATATCGGAAAATTTCAGTTCAACACAAGCTTTTCTCTAAGCAAAAATCCGTTATTAACGATAGGCTTATTCAATGGGATGAACAAACGATTTTAGATGAAGCTATTTTGAAATTACCGTTAAAGCAGCGAGAACCTATTGTGTGAGTAGAGATTACGAGGAATTTGAAGGCATTGACTGGTATCCAATAATTATTAAATAACAACGATGGACAGGATTATATACCACAAGGATATTACGTAAAAAATGAAGGTTCATACATCGATAAAAAGGAATCCAATATTTAATTCTTGAATATATTAATATAGACTGAAAATGATCGAAATCATAGGAGGCGTTTATGTATGAGCATTGGGGAGATTTATGTAAATGTTGTTCAAAAAAGGTTTAAAAGTGTGAAAGAGTTAGGCGATAAAACACTCTCGCAATTGGACGGTGAACAATTGCACTGGGCTTTTAATGAAGAATCCAATAGTATTGCCATTATAGTAAAGCATGTTAGCGGTAATATGATATCGAGATGGACAGACTTTTTAACGTCGGATGGTGAAAAAGCAACAAGAAATCGTGATGATGAATTTACGGATAGCCTTCAGACAAAAGAAGAAGTTATGGCAGTATGGGAAAAGGGCTGGGAAGTATTTTTAGATGCTTTACAAAAATTAACGGAAGCTGATTTACAAGGGTTTGTAACGATAAGGGGAGAACAGCATTCCGTGATAGATGCGATTGAAAGACAAATGGCCCATTATTCACAACATGTCGGTCAAATCGTTTACATCGCTAAGCAATTAAAGGGCGTTGAGTGGCAAACATTAAGTATTGCAAAGGGACAATCTCAGGCTTTCACAGAGTCTATGTTAAAAAAACATCAACAATAGAAATAGGGCAGCCGTCTCACTAGTGTGTGATGGCTTTTTTGTGTGCCGGGCAATTCCGTACCAGCTACTGACGAAGACATTTTGAATGCTGAATAAGTTGTGAATGTCAAATTTACGAGTATATTCAATTATTTTGGGGGTGCTTGTGCAGGATTTTCTATCTATTCATTTAAAAACGGAACTACATTGGGAAAAGCCACTGTAGTAGAGCTAACTCATCGGTTTAGAAAGGTGTAGAAGGTATGATTCCACAAGAATTGAAAGATGCTTATGTGGTTTCAGATGATGGCTCAGGTAATCCTGTTTTAATGAATAAAGAAGGAAAGATTTTTTTTTGCATGATTCATGGGAAGCAGAATTACTATACAACTCGCTTCAGGAAATGTTAATGAAGTATTTTCCGCAATCAGGAGATTATTACGTATAATCGGCGATAGAAATAATATTACATTGTAAAGGATAGAGTGGTAGGATGATGTATTACAGCTTAGTGGGGTTTTTTAAAATATGTAGTCAGTGGAGCCAGAAAAGATTTTGCGGATAAAATGTTTGATAAACCTAAAAAAGCTAAATAAACTTAGGAGATGATGAAATTGCGAATTTTTGGAATAAAACCTGAAGAATATACGCTAAGAAGAATATACCCAGTGTCATAGTTCTTTTTTATGTATTAGAAATGGAGTTTTTTTCATTTATTACTTTTTATCTTCGTCTGAGAAGGTATTGTGTTACAAGAAACTCAAAACGCAAGAAGCCTTGATATTTAAGCGTTTTGGTTTACTATTGGAATTGGATATTTAGAATAGTAAACGAATTAACGAGTATACAAGTCATTTATGAGAAAGGAAATATTAAATGTCCAGGATGAAATATGCTAAAAGAAATGCTAGGGATTATAGAGGAATTAGAAACTACAACCTAACAAATGCAGTATCTTTAATAAAAAAATTGAAGAAAGGTCACGAAAGGTGATTGATAAAGAGGCTTTTTTTCTAATCCAACTATAACTGAAAGATTAATAAAGATTGGGCAGAAGTATGAAGGCGATGACAAAATTGGACGAGTGAGGGAATATATACACAGGTTTGAAACAAAGCTACGAAAATTTGGGAATTGGTTAAGGTATAGGGATTATATTTTTCAATTTTTAAGAGAAGCAGTTATTACGATAATCAGAAAAGGTTATAAGAACGTTGTCGGTTAGTGAATTTTGGAGGTGAAAGGTATGAAAATTGCAATTGTTAGCCCGCAAGATTCTTTAAAACAGGCTATACCACTTTTTAATGAATATAAAATTAATTATGTGTCTCTGTTATATGATGAACACCATTCTATCATTCCAATGATAAAAGAGTATGAAGATCAGGTCGATGGATTTTTATTTACTGGAGTGGCCCCTTACCAGATTGCTATAAATTCTATAGATTTATCAGTTCCAGTTGAGTATGTACAACATGATATAACAACCCTTTATCGTACACTTTTTAACATTCGTTATGTCCATAATCTAAATATCAGCCAATTCAGTATAGACGTATTTAAAACTTCAGAGATTAAAGAGGTTTTTGAGGAATTAGAGTTGCCTTTTGAAAACATTTATATGGGTGAATTTAATCCTCTTAATTCAGATGAAGTAACGCATTATCATATGGACTTATTTCAACAAGGAAAAGTTAATTTTTGTATTACTAGTTTTTTGACTACTTACAAAAAATTAAAAATGGAAGGAATACCTTGTTTTAGAGTTGTTCCAAGCAAATTTGCACTTCGGAAAACATTAGAATTATTAATACTCGAAATCACTAGTTTAAAAAAACAAGAAGCTCAAATTAGTGTAGGTATTTTCAATGTAGATAACATACAGTCTATTATGAACAACTACTCAGAATATGAAGTACAAAGTTTGAAGTTAAAACTTTATGATCTCATTCTAAAATATGGAGCAGCATCACAATCTTCTGTAGTTTTTTCAGGAGGGGACGAATTTATTATTTATAGTACTACAGGGAGAATTTCAAAAGGTTTAAATGATGATCAATCAAATTTTTTACTTGAACAAATACGTAAAACGATACCAATGTCAGTTAGTTATGGTATTGGAGAAGGTCTAACAGCAAATGAAGCAACAAATAACGCTCGTATTGCTGTTAGGAGAGCAAAAGATGAGGGAGGGAACTGTGCTTTTATTCGTAAAATCAATGGTACCTTTATGGGACCACTACAAGAGCCAAATGAAATAGAATATATATCAGGATATAACGAGGAAATAGAATTGATTGGTAAAAAAGTAGGAATAAGTCCAGCCACACTCTCTAAAATTCAAGTGATAAATAAAAAAATTGGAAAAGAAATAATCTCTGCAAATGAGCTGTCCGAGTATTATGGTTGTTCATTAAGAAGTGCACGTAGATTACTTTCAGTATTAGAAAAGTATGATTATGCTACAATTACTAGCTTTGATCAACCCTTTTCAACAGGAAGACCGAGACGCTATTATAAGTTGAATTTTTAAATATAAATTTTTAGCTGTCGAAAAAACTTCGACAGCTATTTTTATTTTCTCAGTGCAACAAGAGATCTTAAGAGTACTAGCTATAGAGTTAAAATATTTAGAATTTTTAGAAAAATATAAATTTATAGTATAATCCAATATTCTTTTGTGATAGAATCCAATAAAGGACATGACATAAATAGGTCACAAACTAGGGGGATATTTTTGAAATTTGATCTTGTATTGAAAAATGGTACTTTGGTTGATTCAGGAAATGAGGTTAACGGCAATTTTGATGTAGGGATTAAAGAAGGAAAGATTGTGATGGTTGAAAAAGAGATTGAAAAGGGAGATAAAGTCATTGATGTTCAAGGGAAAGTAATTATCCCTGGTGTGATTGACATGCATACCCATGTAACTCGATATTTAGGCGGAGCTGTTGGCTATAAAATGATTGCAGAAACTGGTGTAACAACCACGATAGATTTCGCGGGACCAGTTCAAGATGTTTTAGATGATCTTAATACATGGGGTTCAGGATTGAATGTAGGCTCCATAGAGGCAATAATTCCTGGTCGTGGAAAGATAAACAGTCAGAATCCGTCGTCTTTTGAAATAGAAGGGTTTTTATCTTCAGCTCTAGAAAACGGATCATTAGGCTTGAAGTTGTTTGGAGGACATGCTCCTCTAACACCAGAGGCAACCGAAGAAGGAATGAGAATTGCGAATAAGCTTCAAGCGATGGTAGCATTTCACGCTGGAACCACAATGACTGCAAGTGATATGAGTGGAATGCGCGAGGCCATAGAACTCGCACGCGGTAAAAAATTACTTTTAGCACATATTAATGCGTATTGTCGTGGGCGAGAATCACACCCATTAGATGAATTGAAGGAAGCATTGACTTTATTGCGTGAAAATCGCAATGTATATGCCGATTCCCATTTAGCAGTAATGAATGGAACGAAAGGAAACTGTAAGGATGGTACCCCAGAAGATTATGTGACTCGGGTATGTCTTGAACGATACAGTTATCCATTGACGGAAAAAGGATTGGAACAAGCAATACTGGACGGTACGGTCAGCGTGATAAAAAATGGACCAACAACTAATGAGTTACTTTCGAGTAACGAAGCTCTTCTATATTGGAAAGAAAAAGAGACAAATGCATTCATCAGCTTCCCGGTAAATCTACCAACAACTGCAGTCGCTTGTGCTGTAGAAAGAGTCAAACCTGGCGGGGATTTTATTATTGGGCTAACCTCTACCGATGGAGGAGGGATTCCGCGCAACAATCTTGTCAAACGTGTCCTTTCTCTTTATCAATTGGGTTATTTATCGATAGAAGACGTAGTGACAAAAATTTCTCTGAATCCTGCCAAAATGTTTGGATTAGTAAGTAAAGGACATCTAGGAGTCGGGGCAGATGCAGATATAACAGTTCTTGATATCGATAAATCAGAAGCAGTTATGAGTTTTGTAAGAGGTAATATGAATATGAGAGACGGTATCGTTTTAGGAAGGGGTGGCCAACTTTTAACTACAGAGGCGGGGATAAAAACAGCACAGAAATCTCAATTAGACTACCAAATTGTTAATCTTGAGAAAAGTTTACTATATCAGAACTAAACCTAAGATTATTGAAAAAAGGATATTACGTATTATTAGGTGGTATAAAACCTATAAAAAAGTATTTTCAAAGAGTAGGGAGGAGAGAGAACACACAATTAATAATATGGCCCAAATGTTCTCATCTAGAACATTTGGTTTAGTTAGAAATTATTATCATTTTGTAACACTATGTTTTTGTTTTTAATATATGAAGGAGGATGACATGAGTTGAAATGGATAAAATTATTAGCGATACTTCCTTTCATCGGTTTTATAAGTGGGGCACTTTTTGCTAACAAGGTTACACCATTTGTTTTAGGGTTGCCGTTCTTTGCATTTTGGTGTTCACTTTGGGTTATTCTTACATCAGTTATTATGGCAATCGTTTACCGTTTTGATCCTGATAATAAAGAAGGTGATATGAGATGAATGTAGCACTTATTGTTATTATTGGCTCTATCATCTTGTCGTTTTATCTCGTGATAAAAGCAAAAAAGGGAAAAGATATGGATCTTGAACAATGGACAGTAGGAGGAAGGGGATTTGGGGCCATTTTTATGTTCCTACTGATAGCAGGTGAAGCCTTTACAATTACTACATTCCTTGGTTCAAGTGGCCAATCATATAGTAACGGTGGTGCTGCACTTTTTATTATGTGCTACGGTACCCTAGCCTATGTAATCTCCTATTTCATTTTGCCAAAGATTTGGCAGAATGCTAAGCAAAACAAACTTGTATCCCAGTCAGATTTTTTTGTTACTAAATATAATAGTCCTTACTTAGGAGTATTAGTCGCTATTATTGGTGTGATTGCAATGATCCCTTATTTCATTATTCAATTGAATGGGTTAGGAATCATCGTTTCACAAGCTTCATATGGTACGATTTCGCCAAATATAGCAATTTGTATCGGAGCGATTGTCATAACCGTTTATGTTCTAATTTCAGGTATTCATGGATCAGCATGGACAGCTGTTGTAAAAGATTTTTTACTGTTATTTATTGTGGTGTTTCTAGGAATCTATCTTCCGATTCATTATTATGGTGGAATTGGTGAAATGTTTGAAGCTATTCAAGAGGCTAGACCGGGTTTTCTTGCCCTACCTGAAAGTGGACAAAATCCATCATGGTTTTTAACAACCGTGTTAATCTCGTCTCTTGGTTTCTATATGTGGCCACATCTTTTTAGTGCAACTTATTCTGCTCAAAATGCAAAGGTTTTCAGAAAAAATGCCATATTGATGCCCCTTTATCAGTTGGTATTGTTATTTATCTTTTTCATTGGGTCTAGTGCGATTTTGATAATTCCAGGCCTTCAAGGAAAGGAAGTTGATCTCATCCTGCTCAAATTATCTGCACAAACGTTTGATCCATGGTTTGTGGGGTTAGTTGGGGCAGGTGGCATCTTTGCAGCTCTAGTTCCTGGATCAATGCTTTTAATGAACGCATCCACAATGCTAGCAAAAAATGTTTACAAAGTATTGAAACCTGAGACATCAGAGGAACAAATATCGAAAATAGCAAAATATTTGGTTCCCGTTATTGCAGGAGTATCACTTTATCTATCGATTTATGGCGGGAAAACCATTGTAGCCTTACTAGTAATGGGATATAGCCTTGTAACTCAATTATTCCCAGCGTTATTATTCAGTTTGTCAAAAAATAACTTTGTTACAAAACAGGGGGCTTTTGCTGGAATTTCTATCGGAGTATTAACGGTCGCATATATTTCGCTTACAAATACAACTATAGGTATGCTCTTTCCATTTCTACCACAGGTAATCAAAGATTTCAATGTTGGAATTATTGCGCTGGGGATTAATGTTTTAGTACTCGTGGTTGTCAGCCTTGTTACTCGTGGCAACTATGTTCAGAGTAAAGTAACAGAAGAAACGGAAGGAAGTTAAGTCCGTTTATGATAAGCAATAAAATACAGTCTAAATATATGAAGTTTTGTAAATTCTCGATTTAACAGGAAAATATGTAGATGGTTCATGAGATTTATGAACTAACTAATGACGTTCCAAGAAAAACAGAAGTATAGATTAAAAAACTTGTTAGGGAGGAAGGACATTTGAAAAAAATTCATATTTTTTCCCTTGGAGGAACAATTGCTTATATGGGAGATACAGATAAACCAATCGTAACTGGTGAAGATTTAGTACAGGGCCTTCCTGAAATATCGAATATAGCGAATGTGATAACAACTTCTTTTCGACAAATTGCTTCCTCATCATTATCGATTGATGATATTGTGGAACTTTCGAGAGAAATTGTGTCAGCGATTGATTCAGGTGTAGACGGGATTGTCATCACTCAAGGAACAGATACTATTGAAGAAACAGCATATTTGCTTGACTTACTTATCGAGCCTAAAGTTCCAATTGTTGTAACTGGAGCAATGAGGAATCCTAATTTACGTGGTGCAGATGGTCCAGCGAATCTACTTGCTTCTATTTTAGTTGCGGCAAGTGGAGTGACAAAAGGAATTGGTGTAGTTGTTGTTTTTAATGATGAAATTCATTGTTCAAGGTTTGTAAGAAAAGCACATACCCAAAATGTAGCAGCATTTCAATCTGAATGTGGTCCAATTGGATGGATTGCAGAAGGTATTCCTTATTTAGCAATGAGACCGAATAATGAATTAAATCGTTCATTTAAGATAGAAACAGAGGAAGTTCCTATTGCGCTTTATACAGTTTCACTAGGAGATGATGGCAGGCTTTTAACAAAAACAAAAGATCTTGGCTTTAAAGGTATAGTAATTGAAGGGCTTGGAGGAGGACATGTGCCCACTAGTATGGTGGAAACACTTGCTGATTTAGCGCAGGAAATCCCGGTCATTTTAGCTTCACGTACGGGAAGTGGTGAGGTATTAACGCAGACATATCGAGGATATCCTGGATCTGAAACATCGTTGCTTAGTAAAGGTTTAATTAGTTCAGGCTGGCTAGATGGAAGAAAATCAAGGGTATTACTTAGCTTACTTTTAATGTCTGGAAAAACACATCAAGAGATTTTTGAATATTATAAACATTTATCCAAACCAATCTTATAAGGTGCTAAAATACTAGCTTTAAAATTAAAAGCTTATAAACGAGGTGGCTTAATTATGAATAAATTAAATACAGAATTTGAGAAAAAAACACCTACATCCAAAAGGTTGATGGAAGATGCAAAAAAAGTTATGCCGGGTGGGGTCACTGCGAATATTAAATCATTTGACCCGTATCCTGTTGTTATGAAAAAAGGAAGTGGGGCGTATTTAACAGATGTAGATGACAATCAGTACATTGATTATCTTCTATCTTATGGTTCCTTAATGCTTGGGCATGGGCACCCTAATATTATTCAAGCCATACAAGAGCAATTGGAAAATAATGGAACCTTTCTGTTTGGAACTCCTCATGCGCTTGAAGTAGAAATGGGGAAAAGAATTCAAAAGTATTATCCAAGCATGGAAATGATTCGTTATACGAATTCGGGGACAGAGGCTACGTTATTAGCAATCCGAATGGCTTATGCCTATACAGAAAAATATAAAATTGCTAAATTTGAAGGCCATTATCACGGTGGCTACAATCAGGTTCTAATAAGTGTGAATCCACCCGTTGCAGAAGCTGGATCATCGGATGCACCAAAGGCGATTGTTGAATCAAAAGGTGTGGAGCCCTCTCAAGTAGAAAATACAATCATTCTTCCATTTAATAATTTAGATGCATGTGCAGATATTTTAAAGAAAAATCAGCATGAGATAGCAGCTGTGATGTTAGAACCTGTACAGGCAGGATTTATTCCTGGAGAAGAAGAATTTATGAAAGGCTTAAGGGAAATTACAGAGGATCTAGGGATTCTTCTTATATTTGATGAGGTAAAAACAGGATTCCGCATGGGAATAGGTGGCGCTCAATCGCTTTATCACATTAAACCAGATATTACAACGCTAGGTAAAGTTATTGGCGGTGGTTTTCCTATAGGGATTATAGGTGGAAAAAAAGAAATCATGATGGTGAGTGCTCCACTAACTGCCTCTGATGTATTTGACCAAAGTACAAGTGGAAAATCAAGTGCGAAAGATGTACTCTTCCATAGTGGTACATACAATGGCCACCCAACTATTTTGTCTGTAGGAATGGCAGTACTAGATGTATTAGAGCAAGAAATGGATCAAGTACTTTCTCGTACAGAACAATTAAAAGAAGGTATTTTGCAGTTATTTGCTACTCGTGGTATCTCCATGCAAACAATTGGTGTTGGAAGTATCTTTAATATTGTCATTACTGAGAAAAAACATGTTCACAATTACCGTGATTTGCAACAGTGTAATTTCAGTTTGAGAAAAGAAATAGACTTTCACCTACTTGCAGAAGGAATATATACGAAGCCGTTAAATAGATACAGCTTATCTACAGCTCATGGACAAAAAGAAATAGACTATACGCTTGAAGCGTTTGAAAGAGTACTTTTTAAGAAGATGTAAATATCACTAGGTTTTTTTAGATGGACCTCGAAAGAATCATAATAAAAAAGTTAAGTGGGATTTACTATCATTTATCAGACTCCTGAATGAAGACAAGGGATGTCTTCTTCTGTAGATAGTGAAAATGCTATTAATGTTGGATAAAGTATGTGATTTTTTCTAAGGTAATCTGCAACAGTTATACATCTTCAGTTGACATAGCACAGGTTAGAAGTAATCAAAAAATCGCTTGAATTTTTTAGAATTATAGAATTCAAGCGATTTTTTTATTCATTATTATAAACATCTTTGTTATATTTAGGTATATCATATGCGAAAAAAAAACTTTCTAGCCTAAGGGAAGATTTAAGATTCAACAAAATAAAAAATCGTAGCCAATTGTATAGCTACGATTTTTTGCTGTTTTCTATGCAAAATAAAGCTGATACATCGAAGTTTCATCGTCAATAGATTTTGCGATTTCAAAGGCTTCTTGCTGTGTGCGCTCATTAGCAATGATTTCATACATAAATCTTATGAGAAACATTAAATTCGCATGACCATCTATGTAATCATCCGGGGCCAAATAAGAGTGGCAACCGCTTTTTAAAAATGCAGTAGCTAGCTGCTTTTCACCTAAAGTACAGCCAGAGGCAATAACCTTCACATCTTTTAATTTACAATATTTTAAGATCTCTTGTGGACCGAAAAATTCACCTCTAGGTTCATCTAATTCATATACATCTTCGCCTAGTTCTGGCATGCAAAAGCGCCCTTCATCCCCATGGAAGTTTAAAATTAAATAATCCATTCGATCATCAAAATCTTCTCCAAATAAAACATCAATTAAATCATTAGGTCTTCCTATTAAATGAAGTGTTACTCGTACCCCAAATGACTCGAGTACTGACCGTAATGCAAACGATTCGATATCACAATTAGAGCCTACTACTAAACTAACATACAAATCTGGCTTACTCATTTCTCTAATTCTCTCCTTTTATTTTTATGGCTCTGTTAAATTTAATTGTTGTTTTTAAAAATATAATTTTTGAAACCTGATTTATTGTGATTTAGGTATAGTAAGAGAGATTTACAACAATAAGGAATATACACGATTTTATGCAAGATAGAGAACACACCCCTCAAGCGCAAATACAGTTGTTTCAACCATTTGAGCCATCTGTATAAAATAATGTATAAAAAATGTTCACAAGAAAAGGCACGAAACGCTGTTAAATCAACGTTCGTGCCTTTTTAAAATGTCCCCCAACTTACATTTGGGAACGTTTTTTTATTTGAAATTTATATTATATTTACTAAAAAACAGCGATATTCTATCAGCCTTCTACAGTTGGCTAGAAGAAAGGGAATAAATAAAAAAGAGTAAGAGTAGCAACTTCTAATCCATTTTAATTTTCTTATACTTTGTGAAATACATTATAGAAAAAAATATAATCCAAAAAATAATTATTAAATACACAAGAGCAGTGAGAGGTTCGGTAAACGGATTAACATTATTTTGATAATCTTTAATAATTAGAATAGCTAACACCAAAATTGAACTCCAAAACATAATCATCAAATATAATTTCATAAGATTCTAGCCTCCTTTCTATTTACATTTTTTGTTAATGATGTAAATTATGGATATGTCGTAAAAAAGGACTGGAGGAAAAGTATATGACTGTTAAAACTAGTAACTATTTAAAATTTTTAACTTCTTTCGTTACCATCTTTTTATTAAGTGTAATTTA
This sequence comes from Lysinibacillus sp. FJAT-14222, assembly GCF_001278875.1. Lineage (NCBI taxonomy): Bacteria > Bacillati > Bacillota > Bacilli > Caryophanales > Bacillaceae > Lysinibacillus > Lysinibacillus sp. FJAT-14222. The sequence goes on from NZ_LIYL01000008.1 coordinate 39,530, forward strand.
TTTTTCGGAAAATTCCAACGCTGAAGAAAATTCCTATGTTGAAGAAAATATTACTCATACAGTAATTGAAGTTGATTTGGATAATAACTTAAGTTTAAATCCTTTGAATGATACCCTTATTGAACCATTTAATGGTTACACAGTAATTGAAGTAGATAAGCCTATTAAACATCAGGGCTATTTAAGTAATAAAGTTTTAAACGATATGAAAGATAGACAAAGCTTACAGATGTCTATTCTTGATATAATTGAAGCTGCTGCAATACCTACAGGCGGGGGTGTCTCAATAGCAGTTGCCAAAGCATTTAACAGTGGGCCTACAAAACTAGCAGAAGCAGCTCTTACAGGTGACCATGCTTATGTAGTAACTGTATATGCAAGTGGTGTTGCGCCAAGTTTATCAGTAATTACTTATATTTATTACACAAAACAAACATTAAGATTTGTATATCAACCATAAAAAGAGTAGGCACATAAATTTATGTGCCTACTCTTTTTCAAGCCCTCAGCTCTTGGTACGACCGAGATATGAAGAGCACTAACTCGACATATTCTACGTTGAAGTTAATATACAAACATCCCCAAAGCGTCGTTTGGTAACTTTATTTCGTTTAACGCTGCAAATCCTCACAAACTGGTGAAAGCCCTAGTAGTCAAACGAGTATTACAGATTGAATTTCGATAAACGTAAACTTTGATAGGTTTCTGTCATTTCAAAAATAAACGATGTCAATAGAAATTCTTTAATATTATGCTTTGTACTTTCATTACTATGACTATCCACAAATAAAAACCAAGCAAGGTAATTATCAAGGTATTTAGAAGCTACCCCTTTAAAACGATGTATCCAATGTTTTAAACGTGAATGAAGTCCATTTACATTTTGGATATGATACAAACCTTTGATAACGTGGTTCCCATCGTCTGATTTAAATACGGTAGTGTTCTATCCCTTTTTCATTGGCATACGTTTTATAAGCTCTCCAAGCGTCTGTTACAAGTACATTATTAGGTGTTAGTTTAGAGCCTATCATACCGTCAACTTTAGTTTTCACAACACGCCCCATACAAGCCACTTTTGAAACGGTTGATTTAGTTCGGTCTCTTGCAACTAGAACGCAGACTTGTTCCTTGCTAATCCCTCTTAGTGTTGATTTGCCGCCTCGCTTACGTGGTTTACGTTCACTAATGCCACGTTGCCCTTTTTGAGAATACAAAAAATAAGTCTCGTCCACTTCAACGATACCATCAAATTGTTCAAAATCCATTTGTTTAAGAGCCCATAACAACTTGTGTCTCCAATAGAATAATGTAACCCAAGTAACGCCCACAATTTCTGCTGATTTACGCAAGGAATAGCCTTTAAACATACATTCAACAAAAGCAATCCATTCATTACCTTTTCGAGTTCGATAAAGAATTGTATTTGTAGTATCCATAAATGTTTTACGACAAGCCTTGCAGCGATATCGTTGACGACCATTCACTTTACCGAAGCGATTAATATGTTCTGAGGTGCAATGAGGGCATTCAAAACCTTCTTTAAAACGCACTTCTCTCATTTCATCAATTAACCGACCATCAGCAGTTGAGGAAGGCTCAACATAGCGTTTTACCCATTGAAACACTCGTTCTTTATCTGTATGAGATAATTTATCGATATGTTTTAATAAATTGCTAAAGGCTTTACTCATCGTTGAACCCTCCATTAAGAATGTTTGTTCTTATTATAACCAATTAATTGAAAGGTATCAATTTTCAACATTAATCTTTAACAGAGCCATTATTATAATAATATTATATCCAAATTTAGGAATGAAGACCAGCTTGATGACAATGATACAAGCTCACAAACCGTTGTTTTTTAAAAAAGTTTTTTCTAAAAACATCCAGGAAAGCGCCAAGCCGGAACGGAAATCAATCCTTGTTATGGAGGTGATCTTATAGTAAGAGAGGTGTCTATTCAAAAATCATACTTGGCATCGTATTAGGAATTAGACCTATACGAGCCGTAGGGACATTTTTGGCTGGATGACTTGCTATGTGTTCTTTTTTTAACTATTAAAACTGAATTTACAGAAGTCAAGACATTTGGAGATGTGTTTTAATTTTTGTAAAATTTTAGTGTTAATTCATGAGAAAAGACGCACTCTTTATAGGATAATAGGTATATCTGGTCTATAATCAAGATAGTTGATGTAAATAGTAGAATAGAGGGAATCGAATGAGATTAACGGTAGAACGAAAACTACAATTTGCTTTTGGTATAGTATTAGTATTTCTATTACTAATCACTAGTATTGCAATGTATTATTTAAATGATAATAAACACACACTTGCGGAAATCGAAAAAAACACGGAATTAATGAACTTGTATAATGATATTTCCTTCCAAACGGTTCGGGCAAATGCAGCCATTCGAGGGTATATGTTATATGGGAAAGAAGATATGCTCAACAATCATCTTGAAATACGAGATACCTTACATAAATCCATTCATCGTATTGAAGAACTTGGACATAAAAATGCAGATTTTGAACAATTTTTAAAGCAGTTAGAGGAATGGGAAAAGCCTATAGATGAACAAATTGTGCCTCTTTTTCAAAGTGGTGAAAAACAGCAAGCACAGCAGTTGGCATTACCGATTTTAGGGAAAGGCTCTCTGAAGCTCGTTGAGTTTGGGAAAACGATGGCTACAGCTCAGCAGGACGAAATGCAGGCGCGTATAGAGGCTACAAAGCAAAAAGGCGACAGAAGTGGCAAAGAAATTGCTGTATTAGCAATAGTGTCCTTACTTATAAGCATTATTATTGCGACAGTTTTTGGTCGACGAGTAGCGAAAAATATTCAACAAACTGTAGTAGAAATGGACAAATTCTCAAATGGCAATTTACAAACGCAACTGCAATTTAAAACAAAAGATGAGTTTGCACAGTTGGCAGCTTCCTTTAATTCGATGTCGGAAAAGCTTAGACATACTATGAAGCAAGTTGGTAATTCATCTGAACAGGTATCAGCAACTTCCGAGCAGCTAACGGCGAGTAGTATGGAAGTGACACAGGCAACAGAAGTTGTCACAGAATCGATTCAAGATATTGCACATGGTATCGAAAAACAGGATACATTGACAGGTGATGTACGAAACTTATCTTCGCATATTTTGAAAAAAATGAATGACATATCAACGAGTATTGATCATGTTAACGATGCAACTGTAGAAACCAAAAATATGGCTAGCACAGGGCGTTCCTCAGTTCGTAATGTCATTGAACAGATGAATGAAATTTCGGATAATACAGCAGAGCTAAGTACACGTGTTAAAGATTTAGATGAAAATACAGCGGCAATCGTTTCTGCCGTCAATGTTATTAAAAATATTGCGACCCAAACAAACCTATTGGCCATCAATGCCTCTATCGAAGCAGCACGAAGCGGTGAGCATGGCAAGGGCTTTGCCGTAGTAGCAGAAGAGGTACGGAAGCTAGCAGATGAATCGAATTTAGCTGCAGTAGATATTGAAAAGGTTGTTGCGCAAATTACTGAGAGTACAAGGGTTATCGAGGAAGACATGATTAATAGTAATGATTCAGTAATAGTTGGTCGTGAAAAAGTAAATGTGGCGAGAGATAATTTCATACAAATTGACGATGCCATTAATGACGTGCAAGCACAGACCGAATCAGTGACAGCGGCAATTCGAACGATACATTTAGATATTGAAAAACTTGTAAAAGAAATCGACTATATTAGCGAAGTATCCATGAAATCGAGTGGTAATGTTCAAAGTGTTGCGGCATCCTCTGAGGAACAAAATGCAGCGATGGAAGAAGTAGCAGCGGCCTCTACACATTTAGCAAAAATGGCGATTGACTTACAGGAATCAATTCAGACATTTAAATACTAACAACAAGAGCCCCTATGCATCATAGCTAAAGCATGATACATAGGGGTTCTATGTTTAGTTAAATGATGAAGAAGTGCATAAATAGAAGAATTTATGTTACAGAAATCAAAAAAATGAAAAATGGGGTTTGAATTTAAGTATTTCGGCCGATAAAAGCCTAGGGTGAAATTAAATCGATAAAAAAGGAGGAGGTTGTGAACCAGGAGGTGGCATTCCTTTTAGAGTCTAAAAAGAAATCACAAAATTGGACAAAACACATTTTAAGAACTAGTAAAGACAAAAGGAGAGCTGTTGCATGAAACAATTATTTGGAAGCTTTAAGGGCAAGCTTTACACGTTATTTGCTCTTATCTTGCTAATCCCGGTTATTACTGTAGGAAGTTTTTCGTATCTTTCGGCAAAAAATTCGATAAAAGAAGAAATATTATTTAGTGCAAATGAAAGTGTAGAAATTTTAAATACGCTTATTGATAAAACCATTAGTGAAAAAATAAATGAGGTCAATGTGTATAGCGAGGAAATAGATTCTTCTATGTATGAACAGAAGGAAACCGCAATATTAGCTGATTTCCAGCAATATATGAAGGTGAGTCCGGATGTTTTAAGCATTTATATTGGAACAAATGAGGGAGCATTTATTCAAGAACCAAGATTGAATAGCGCGGATTATAATCCTTTAGAAAGAGATTGGTATAAAGAGGCTACGGCATTAAAGGGCGAAACTGTAATAACGAATCCCTACATAGATGCAGGAAATGGAGATATGGTCGTAACAGTTGCTCGTCAGATAAAAGATCAATCTGGGGTAGTAGCCATTGATATAAAATTGACAGACCTTCAAAAAATTGCAGACTCAATCAATATCGGAAAAAATGGATATTCTTCTATTTTTGGCGAAAATAATATGATCATTTCACACCCTTCTTTAGAAGCGGGTGGGGAATTAAAAGAGAGCTTTCTAGATCAGATGTACAAAAGCGAATCTGGCACGTATGAATACGTCTTTGACGGTGATGATCGTATTATGTTCTTTACAACGAATAAATTGACGGGTTGGAAAATTACCGGCACAATTTTTGCAAAGGAAATTGACGAATCGGCATCATCCATTTTATATCATACGTTACTCGTGCTAATTATTGCGATTGTTATAAGTACGATTGTTTTCTATTTTGTTATGAAGGGAATCATAAAACCGATTAGATCGCTTAAGGATAGCGCAGTGACAATTAGTAATGGTGATTTAACTGAGAAAGTGACGATTACCTCTCGTGATGAGATTGGACAGCTAGGGCAAGCCTTTAACGATATGCAAGACAGTCTGAGGACACTTATTCAAAAAATAGAACAAAACGCTGAGGAGGTAGCATCGTCGGCAGAAGAGCTAACAGCCAATGCCAATCAAACGAGTATCGCAACAGAAAAGGTTGCCATTTCGATTCAAGATGTTGCTACAAGTGCAGATACGCAAACGACGAGTGCCAACAAAAATGCAGAATCGTTACATGAACTTTCTAAGGCCATTCTTCATATCGCGGAAATCTCTTCTACTGTGACGGATTTTTCACAGCACGCAACGCTACAAGCAGATGAAGGTGGTAAAGCAGTCCGAAATACAAAAGATCAAATGCATTCTATTCATTTATCGGTAACTGATTCAAATACGAAAATTCAAACATTACATGAACGCTCTCAGCAAATTACGTCCATTTTAGATGTGATTACAAGCATTGCGGATCAAACTAACTTACTTGCTCTCAATGCAGCAATTGAGGCAGCAAGAGCTGGGGAGCACGGAAAAGGCTTTGCAGTCGTTGCGGATGAAGTAAGAAAGCTGGCGGAGCAATCGCAGGAATCTGCACAACAAATTTTCGAGCTAATCCAAGGCATTCAGTTAGAAACAGAACAATCTGTAAACATCATGGCAAAAGTTACAGAAGATGTTCAAAATGGTCTACAAGTATCTGATGAAGCCATCACGAAATTCCAAGTGATAAAGGCAAGCATGGATAAAATTACTCCTAAAATGGAAGAGGTGTCTTCTGCCTCTGAACAAATGTCAGCAAGTGTACAAGAGGTGACAGCTGTTACGGAGGATTTGGCATCTTCAGCAAAAGGAAATGCAGCTGCTTCTGAGGACGTTGCGGCGTCTACAGAGGAACAATTAGCTTCGATGGAAGAAATTAATGCTTCTGCACAAGCTCTAGCGCATATGGCAGATGAGCTAAAAAAGCTAATTAGTCAATTTAAATATTAACATAATTAGACATACCAAAAAACGCCATTCCTTTGAGGAGTGGCGTTTTTGTATCATTATCGATCTTCTTCCCAACATTCTGTATTTTTCAATGTTGGAATTGATTTTGCATAAAATACAGGATTTTTGCCGGTTTTCCGTTGCATTGTAAAATCGTCTAACACGAGGAAGGCTATTTTGCCAAGTAACATGATAATCGCAATATTTATTAAAGCCATAAGTCCCATAAACAGGTCTGCTAGGTTCCAAACAAGCTGTACCTGTGCAATAGAACCAAACATCACCATACCAAGCACTAAAATACGGTAGACAAACATCCAACCTTTATGAGCATTCATAAACTCAATATTAGATTCACCGTAATAGTAATTTCCAACGATGGAACTAAAGGCAAAGAAAATAATCGCAATAGCGATAAAGTAAGGAGCCCATCCACCTACATGTACAGCTAAGGAATTTTGTGTAAGAATAATTCCATCGCTTTCACCAGTATTGTATAGACCCGCTAAAATAATGATAAACGCTGTTGCAGTACAAATCATAATTGTATCAAAAAATACTCCTAAGCTTTGCACAAGCCCTTGCTTTGCAGGATGTGAAGTATTAGCTGTAGCGGCGGCGTTAGGGACACTACCCATCCCGGCTTCATTGGAAAATAAGCCTCGGCGTACACCTTGCATAATAGCAATTCCAATCGCTCCACCAGCAGCCTCCTGAAGACCAAACGCTTGTGAGAAAATCAGCTTGAAAACCGCAGGAATTTCAGAAAAATTCGTCACGACAACAAAAAGCGCGACTATTAAATAGAAGACAGCCATAACTGGTACAAGTACTTGCGTAACTTTTACAATTCTATGTACGCCACCAAAAATAATCATGGCCGTTAACGCGACTAACAAAATGCCGATGATATAAGGCTCAATATCAAATGCTTCACCTACAGAAGTTGCAATCGTATTTGATTGTACAGCATTAAAAATAAAGCCAAAGCTTAACGTTAAAAGAATACTAAAAACGATTCCTAATTTACGTTGACCTAAAGCTTTTTCCATATAATATGCTGGTCCACCACGAAACGTATCGCCATCCTTTACTTTGTACACCTGTGCAAGTGTACTTTCAATAAAAGCAGTGGCCATTCCTAATATGGCGATAATCCACATCCAAAATACCGCTCCAGGTCCACCTACGCCGATTGCTAGTGCAACGCCTGTAATATTCCCAGTACCTACACGTGAGGCTGCGCTAATCGTAAAGGCTTGGAACGGAGAAACACCTGAATCTCCATCTCTTTTTTCAACTATTAAACGAAACATCTCAGGAAAAAGTCGAATTTGCACAAACTTTGTGCCGAATGAAAAATACAATCCTGCAACTAATAACAATACAATGAGGATATATGTCCATAAAATATTATTAGCATCATTTACAATATTCGATATCCATTCCATTTGCTTTCCTCCAATCTCAGTACGCTTTAGTCTACACTGTTTTTTTGTAATATATCCACTTTTTGAAAATACTGAATTATAGAAATGAATTTGATGTGAAAAATATTTTTACAATAGTAGAAATATCTAGTTCAAAGTCCGGTGCAGTGACGAAGATAATAGATACTTGCTAGTACTCAATACAGAAATATGTCGAAATTTTACCGAGTAATAATACCAAAGAAAAATGTATATTGAAATGAAAAGGAGGTAACGTATAGGATTTTACTTTCTTTTGAATTGGTACTTTCTGGTGATGGTTATGTTAATTAGATATTTGCAAGGATTACGAAAAGAAAAGCTGAAGAAATGGAAGAACAGTGTTAAAGCTAGTAAAAGGTTATTTTTCGAAAATTCCCTTATTTCTCCTAGGATTTTTAGTATAATAATGAAATTAAAGGCTCATCACCAAAAGTTGGGTATGAAATTTGTTAAAACTAAGTTGATTGGACGCGCCCAGTCGGAACGGAAAACTACCCAATGTTATGATGAAAAGCCAAATTAAAGGGGGAAATTGCGTGAAAACAATTGGCATGATTGGCGGAATGAGCTGGGAGTCTTCTGCAGAGTATTATCGTTTTATGAATGAAGAGGTAAAGCAACAATTAGGAGGCTTGCATTCAGCAAAATGTATTTTGTATAGTGTAGATTTTCAAGAAATCGAGAGATATCAAGCTGAGGGAGCGTGGGAGAAGGCCGGTCAAGTGCTGGGAGAAGCAGCGCAATCTTTAGAGAGTGCAGGGGCAGATTTTATTGTCATTTGTACAAATACAATGCACAAGGTCATTGATATCATTGCGGCAAAGATCACCATTCCAATTTTACATATTGCGGATGCGACAGCAAATCAAATAGAAAAAGCTAGTTTACAGAAAGTTGCCCTTCTTGGGACAAAGTACACGATGGAGCAAGATTTCTATAGAGCTAGAGTAGAGGGGTTTGGCATTGAGGTACTTGTTCCGCTTGCGAACGAGCGTACTGAGGTCAATCGTATCATTTATGAAGAATTATGCTTGGGTCGAATTGAACAAACATCGAAGGAATATTATTTACAGGTGATTGGGAACCTTGTGCAATCGGGAGCACAAGGAATTATATTAGGCTGTACAGAGATTGGATTACTTATTAAACAGGAGGATGTTAACGTACCTGTTTTTGATACAACAGTTTTACATGCACAGGCAGCTGTAAATATGGCGATTCATAAGGGGGATTAATATGCCAAAAAAAGTACGAGAAATAGGGATCGTCATTGGAACGTTACCAACTGGTGAGAAAAACTGTATTACCGATGTAGCTGGCGTACATGTAGGACATGTAACGCTTGATGAGAAAATTAATCAAGACGGAGCCTATGCATGTACAGGAGTAACTGCGATTTTACCACATGAGGGCAATTTGTTTCAGCAAAAGGTTACTGCTGCAAGCTATGTGCTAAATGGTTTTGGGAAAACGACAGGGCTCGTTCAGGTGAATGAGCTAGGGGTTATTGAATCGCCAATTATGCTCACCAATACATTTGGCGTTCCAGCTGTAACACAAGGAACGCTGCAATTTATGCTAGATACGAATAGTGAAATAGGTCATTCAACAGGAACTATTAATATCGTAGTCGGGGAATGTAACGATAGCTATTTAAATTCCATTCGAGAATGTCCTGTCACACCTGAGCATGCTGTGGAGGCGATTCGCAAGGCGTCAAATGAAATTGCAGTGGAAGGAGCAGTTGGTGCAGGAAAAGGAATGATGTGCTTTGGCTACAAAGGTGGGATTGGCTCATCTTCCCGAATCGTGACACATGAGTCAACGAACTATACGATAGGATGTATGGTCCTTAGTAATTTCGGGCAAAGCTCAGAGTTTCTAGCACACCAATATCTTGTTTCCAAAGCTCAAAGTGAATCAACATTATCTCCAACAGATGGCTCCATTATCATCGTACTTGCCACTGATGCTCCGCTTAGTAGTCGTCAACTGACACGTGTCATTAAACGCTGTGGCATTGGACTAGGACGTACAGGTAGTCATTTTTCACATGGTAGCGGGGATATTGTCATTGGATTCACAACAGCACACCATATCGCTCATCTATCAGATCAGCTTGTTGAAACACGTACACAACTACGTGAGGATCACCCTATTATGAATCAATTATTTGCAGCAGCTGCAGAAGCAACAGAGGAAGCCATTTTAAATTCACTATCACAGGCACAGACTACTATTGGTCGAAATGGTCATACAGTTGAAGCTTATCAATTTTGACTTTATGAATGATAGGATGTCATTAGATAAAATTGGAGCATATAAATTTTAGCTCTTTACTACCAGCGAGATCGTTCTGGTTTAGCTTTGATAAAAAAAGTATTCAATGTCATATTTGTTCTTCTGTAAATGAAACCTCATCTTTAGGGCACGAAATATTAATAAAAATACTATTTTGTTGGCCTGTTTAGTAGGGAAAAAGAAAAATTTACCTTCATTTTGATTAGTATCAAAATGGAGGTTTTTTTATTACCAATTAAATTTGATTCAATTAACTAAGGCTCATCTAGTAGATTTCTTTACTTATATGAATAGAAACTTACGATCTACTAGTAATCCTGAAACAACGAAATGCCTACAAACACTTTCAATAATTAATCACTCTCTTCAAACTTAAAGGTAATAACCTTTAATAAATATTTTACTTATAGGTCATGATGTTATATGATGTAATCAAGAAAAATGAAAGAGGTAACAAATTGAAAAAATTGAACAAACAATCTTCCGTACCTCTGTATATTCAATTGAAAGAAGTTCTGACAGAATATATAGAGAAAAATATGACAATTGGGGAAGTTCTTCCAACTGAAAAAGAACTAGAAAAACTTTATGGTGTTAGCAGAATGACAGTCCGAAACGCTATAGATGAGTTACAAAGAAGTGGTGTTGTTGTTAAGCAGCAAGGAAGAGGAACTTTTGTTAACAATAACAAAATGACACAAGATATTGGAACTATTTTTAGCTGGACTGAAGAAATGGGGATTAAGCAGAAAAAATCTTTAACTTTGGAAACAAGTATTCAGGAAGTAGAACCTTCAAAAAAATTGCGTGACTCTTTAAAACTGGGGCCAGACGAAAAAGTTGTATCTATTGCAAGGGTACGTGCAGTCGAAAATGAGCCAGTTGTTATAATGATAAATTATTTAAGAAACAAGTATGTCCCGAACTTGGAAAAAAACGGTCTATCTTCTGATTCTTTATATAAGGATTTAGAGGAAATATACAACATTTTTTTAGAAAGTGCTGAGGAGGTTATAACAGCTAGGTCTGCTACCTCATATGAAGCAACTAAATTAAGGGTTCCGGAAGGCACTGCCGTCTTACACGTTAGAAGAACTTCATTCATAAAGAACAAAGTTCCTGTAGAAGTAGTAGATATGGTTGTACGTGGCGATAGATATGAGTATTTTGTTGAACTAGAAGGCCGAAGAAAAAAACACATCATTCCATAAACTTAAGGAGAGATATAATGTTACCAATAAAATTTGAACAAATTGCATTAGATGTGGAGCTTACATCTCCTGAAGAAGCCATTCAATTCGCTGGAGATTTACTGCTTCAATCTAACAGTGTTGAACAAAGTTATGTAGAAGAAATGATTAATGGTTATAAAAAGTTAGGTTCCTACATTGTGTTAGCACCTAACATAGCTATTCCACACGCAAGACCAGAATTCGGAGTGAACGAACAATGTATAGCTTTTGTGAGAGTCAAAACTCCTCTATCTTTTGGACATCCACAAAATGATGACGTTAAACTTATTATTCCGATTGGGGGTGTAGACAAACAATTTCACTTAGATATGTTAAGAGATTTAAGCGCCGTCTTGATGAATGAAGAAAAAGTAACTAGGTTAAAAGAGTCAACTGACACAATGGAAATCTATAATATTTTGAGAGGAGTTAGTTAAAATGTTTATTTTGACTGTTTGTGGTATGGGGTTTGGAACGAGTTTAATGTTACTAATGGAAATTCAAGATTTAGGAAATAAAAATGGTTTTACAATTGATGGAGAAGCTACCGATTTAAGTTCTGCAAAAGGAAAAAACGCCGATTTGATAGTAGCATCAAGCGAAATAGCGCAAGAACTTGAAAATAATGATATACCTGTAGTACCCATCATTAACTTACTGGATAAAAATGAAATTGAAGAAAAAGTACTGCCATATATTACGGAATACCATACACGAGGAGGATAAAATATGCTAAGTTTTATTACTGGAGTTTTATCAACCCCTGCCTTTATTTTAGGGATAATCGCAGCTATTGGGCTTATAGCTCTCAAAAAATCTGGATCCGATATTATTAAAGGTACTTTAAAAACTATTTTTGGCTTCATCATGCTACAACAAGGGGCAAACATCATTGTAAGTAGCTTGGTTCCATTTAGTCAAATGTTTGAAAGCGCTTTCAAATTAACTGGCGTTATAGCAGAAGATAATGCTATAGCTGCTGCTGTGCAAAATGTTCTAGGAACAGAAACTTCTTTAATTCTAGTTTTTGGTTTTATCGTCAACGTTATACTAGCCAGAATAACAAAATGGAAATATATCTTCTTAACTGGCCATATGATGTTTTCTTTTGCTGCGACAATGGCAATCGTTTTTGATCAAATGGGCATTCACGGATGGAAAGCTATTCTACTAGGCTCATTAATTCAAGGGATTTCCAGTGTGCTATTTCCTGCATTAGCACAGCCTTTCGTAAGAAAAGTAACTAATAACGATAGTGTAGGATTTGGATTTTGGGGGAGTTCCCTTGTTTGGATAAGTGGTTGGATTGGTGGGAAATTGGGAAATAAAGAACACTCGGCTGAGAACATGAATGTTCCAAAGCAGTTAGATTTCTTAAAAGAAATGTCAATATTAATGGGAATTGTTATGTCTATTATTTATTTAGTCACTTCATTCTTTGTCGACACTAAACTTATGAATGAGCTTTCGGGTGGTCAAAATATTGCTCTCTTTGCAATCATGCAAGCGTTCACTTTTGTTGTCGGTATTCTTGTATTATTACAAGGAGTTAGAATGTTCCTAGGTGAGTTAGTACCTGCTTTCAAAGGAATTAGCGAAAAACTTGTTCCAGGTGCAAAACCAGCGCTAGATATCCCTATTTTCTATTCTTTTGCACCAACGGCAACGACTATAGGATTTTTATTTGCCTTAGTAGGTGGATTGGGAGCAACACTCATTTCTACTATGCTACCTGTTGTGGTCTTACCTTCCGTGATTGGTTTATTCTTTATGGGAGGAGCTGCAGGTGTATTCGGGAATGCAATGGGGGGACGTCGTGGCGCCATAATTGCTGGCGTGGTACTAGGATTTTCATTTCAAATGATAGTGGCCCTAGCTTATCCAATTATTGATTTGAGCGACTATGGCATAAGCGGATTGTGGTTTGCGTCTACAGATGCTATTATCGTCGCTTTACTTATTAGATTAATCGGTTCCCTGTTTGGTATTACAATATAAAATTTAAAGGAGTGATAAATATGACTGACAAAATTAGAACTGTTTTAGGTGATATTAGCAAAGAAGCACTAGGGTTTACTTATTCTCATGAACATTTATGGTGTTGTCCTCCTCCACAACAAAAAGATCGTGACTTTGAACTAACAAATTACGAAGCTTCCCTAGAAGAATTAAAAACATTTAAAAAAATCGGGGGTGAAACTTTGGTAGATGCTTCTACCCTCGACTATGGAAGAGATGGTAATAAACTTAAAAAAATGGCTGAGGAAAGTGGCGTTAATGTATTAGGGGTCACGGGTTTCAATAAACATATCTATTTTGATGATTGGGTTGAAACAGAAAGTATCGATCAAATTGTAGTTAGATTAGTTCATGATATACAAGTTGGAATGGATGGATCCGATGCAAAAGCTGGAATATTAAAGGCTGGATCATGGTATAACGTTATACATCCACTGGAAGAAAAGATAACACGAGCTGTCGGTAGAGCCCAAAAAATAACCGGTGCTCCTGTATGGTTACATACTGAATCTGGAACACAGGGAATAGAAATGTTAGATATTTTAGAGGATGAAGGGGTAGACTTGCATTTGGTTGCTGTAGGACATAGTGATAGAAATGCTGATCCTTATTATCACTTAAATATTTTAGAACGTGGTGCCTATATCCAATTCGATGGACCTGGGAAAGTTAAATATTATCCGGATAATATTAGAATAGATTTAATTAAAAATGTTCTGGCACATGGATATGGTCATAAGTTACTCATATCAGGAGATATGGGGCGACAAAGCTATTTACACGCTTATGGTGGTGGTCCTGGCTTTAGATATATTAAACAAAAATTCATTCCTAGAATGTTGAACGAACGAATTTCCCAACATGCTATTAATCAAATTTTCTATACAAACCCAGCTGATTGGTTAGCAAAATTTTAGGAGTGATTAAATGAAACTTGATAATTTAATGGCCATAATAAGAGATGTTTCGCCAAACGATATTGTTCCAATAGCTCAAGCCTTAATTGATGAAGGGATAACGAATTTAGAAGTCTCATTAAGTAATGAAACGTTGGGTATAGAATGTATTGAAACTTTAGCCTCTCATTTTACACCGCAACAAATTTATTTAGGAGCAGGTACTGTTCTAAATGAAGAACAGTTGTATTCAGTAAAAAATGCGGGAGTTCAGTATATTATTACTCCTGGTTGGAATAAAGAACTAGTGAAGAAAGCTTTAGAAACAGATTTAACAGTATATCCAGGAGTACTCACTCCTGGAGAAATTGCCGAAGCTTTAGAACTGAACATTGACTACCTCAAGCTATTTCCTATTAATAGTCTCAATGAGAATTATTTAAAAGCTATTAGTGGTCCGTTTCCCAAGATAAATATTATGGCTGTTGGTGGAGTTACACCGGAAAATATTGAATTCTATAAAAAATTAGGTATACATCACTTTGGGATTGGCAGTGAACTAGTTTCTAGAGGAGCAACTCAAAATGATATCCCTGTTATTAAAAGTAATGCTAAATTATTTATTAATTCAATAAAGAAAGCGAATGAAATTGATGGAAAATCAACCGAAACTAATGATTAATATGACACGAGACGAAGTTAAAAAGAGTTTAGATGAATTTCCTGTTGTAATATTACCTTTAGGAGCAACTGAACAACACGGTCACCATTTACCATTAGGTGTAGATATTTACCTCTCCGAATATTTTTCGAAGGAAGTGGCCAAAGCAACTGGTGCTCTTGTAGCACCAACACTTCCCTTTGGCTATTCATGGGTTTGGCGAGATATTCCTGGAACTATATCGCTACAACAAGATTTAGTAGAAGCCGTTATCAAAGATGTTGCTCATAGCGTATCACGTTATGGGGGAAAGATGCTTGTTTTAATAAATGGGCATGATTCTAACAACTCATCTATGAAGTATGCAGTTAGAGAGTTGGAAGATGAGCTTGATATGCCAGTCATTTACCTCTTCTATCCTCGATTGAGTGAAATAATTAAAGAAGTATGTGAGTCTCCAACTTGGAATGGTATGATTCATGCGTGCGAGTTTGAGACCTCATTAATGCTCCATGTTAATGAAACACTAGTTGATATGGACAAATCTATTAAGGAATATCCTGAGACACCAGATCTCTACGGAGCATCTACAATTTCACTTGGTGATTTAAGTAAAAGTGGTGTATTCGGAGATTCCACTCTTGCTACAAAAGACAAAGGTAAGAAAATGGCAGAAATATTTACTGATAAAATGATTAAACTAGTAAATGAAGGCTATAAAGAATTTGTTATAAGACAATAATAGTATGCATACAAAAAGACCTCTGATAAATTTCACTGAAACTGGATTTAAATCTAAACCTTACACATTAGCCATACCATCAGTAATTTAGAAGCGGAGCTAGAGCTATCTCTTATTATCCGCAATCGTCCATAATACCAGAAGCCAATAAACGAATTATATCTACATGCATAGGAACTTTCATAGCGATATAATCTGTTAAACTACTGACCTAGAGTAGCTTCAAATTGTTCGTAAAATGGTAATTTCACTATATTATATTCGACCTTGCGAAAAAATGAAAATTTCGTTAGGTCTTATTGGTGTGTGAAAAGTTTAGCTGGGAGGGGTACCCCTCCCAGCTAAACAAATTCAATTTTTCGCATAAAATTTATCTGAAATCACTGGAGGTAAGAAAGCACCCAGTCGAAACGGAAATCAACCACACGTTATGGCGAATAAGGAAATCCTCGAAGAGTCTTAAATTCGTCATTTTTTATTATATTTCGGTAATCTTCTATCCCCTCCATGAATAAAATTCCTAAATAGGTGAAAAAACATTGTCTTTCGACTTCTTGCATCAATTATTTGGCGTATGTTGTTTGAAAAGAAGAGAATAGCTATTACTCTGTAATATTGATTTTTTTAACTAGTCAATAAATTTAAGGTATGATACATTCAATAAAAACTGAATTATCTAAAAATTTTATCGAATTCTGAAAGTGGAGGTGTGTACTATACATGACGCCGTTTTTCAACCCATTGAGGCAAAGAAAACATCAATGAGGGAATCAACACCAGCAATTCGCGAAAATAACGAACCATTAATTCAAATTGGAGCAGAACATGCTAGGATTTTTATTGAGCCAATTTACTATCATCAAAAAATACCAAACAGTTTACAAGCCATTTATTTACGTCAGGGTGTGTATGAGCGATTAACACAAGCGCTATTATTATTGTCTAAAAATTATAGCCTTATTTTATATGATGGCTATCGTCCATTCCAAGTGCAACAATTTTTGTTTACGAGTTTTTCAAAGCAAATCGCACAGCGTTTTCCGCATTTTACTGAACAAGAGGTTGTTAGAGAAACACGAAAGTATATTGCGTTCCCTAGCGCTGAGCATGCTCATCTCGCACCCCATTTAACCGGTGGAGCGATTGATCTGACACTAGGAGATTTGGACGGTAATGCTTTAAATCTTGGTACAGCATTTGATGAAATCAGTGAAAAGTCTGCGACATGTTATTTCGAACAACATCCAGAGGAAGATTGGGAAGCCTGTGTTCATCGACGTCTTCTATATAACTGTATGACAATGGTTGGCTTTACGAATTATTCTGAGGAATGGTGGCATTACGATTTTAATAATGTTTCATGGGCAAGACGTGTAGATGCGCAAGAAGCTAATTATGGGGCTGTGGAAGCAATGATCCAAGACAATGAAGTAAAGGAGTTTAGATTTCTATGAAGGTATATATTAGTGCAGATATTGAAGGGATTACTGGCACAACAGCTTGGAGTGAAACGGAGTTAAATGCGCCAGATTATCAGTTTTTTCAAAAGCAAATGACAAAGGAAGTAGAAGCCGCTATAGAGGGGGCTATTCTTGGCGGAGCAACTGAAATTTTATTAAAGGATGCTCATGATTCAGCACGTAATCTTGATATTTCTAATTTACCAGTAAACTGTAAGGTCATTCGTGGCTGGACGTATGACCCGATGTGTATGGTTGCGGGACTTGATAAAAGCTTTGACCGCGCGATTTTTATTGGCTATCACAGTAAAGGTGGAAGTGAACGTAACCCTTTAGCACATACGCTTTGTGTTTTTGCTGATGTGAAAATTAATGGTGAGTATGCAAGTGAATTTTTAATTAATACTTACGCAGCTGCTTTACATGGTGTACCGGTGTCATTTGTAAGCGGGGATGTGGGGTTAATAGAAGAAATTAGCTCTATCAATGACAACATCATCACATTTGCTACAAAAGAAGGGATAGGGAATGCGACTATTAGCGTGAGCCCGCAGCTGACGATTAAGGAAACGAAACGACTTGTTGCGTCCTCCATGAAGGTGTCGCGTGAAGATTTGCAAGTGACATTGCCTGAACACTTTGTGGTGGAAATCATTTATCGTGATCATACTCGGGCATATCGAAATTCATTCTATCCTAACGCTACGTTTAAACCACATAATACAGTGGAATTCGTAACGGATGATTTTTATGAGGTGCTTCGAATTTTACAGTTCTTAACATAAGTAACGAAAAAGTAGGTGAATGGATGAAAATTAAAAATATTGTCGTGGGGAAGGTAGAGGCACCGCTTATAACACCATTTAAAACAGCCTTAAGAACAGTTCATAGCATTCACAATATTGCTGTCTATGTTCATGCGGATAATGGGCAAATAGGTATCGGTGAAGCGGCACCGACTGCGGCCATTACTGGTGAAACACTAGGGTCTATTTCGCACGCTATCGAAGAGTATATAAAGCCAGCCATTATCGGGATGGATATTGAAGAATTGACAGAAATCATGGAGCGAATCGACAGCAGTATTTATCAAAACACCAGTGCAAAAGCCGCGGTAGATATGGCGATTTATGATTTATTTGCGAAACACTATCAAACACCTCTGTATAAATTATTAGGAGGCTATCGGAAAGAATTAGTAACAGATATTACGATAAGTGTAAATGATTCAGAAGAAATGGTGAAGGATTGTATAGCCGCCGTACAGCGAGGTTTTCAAATTTTAAAGATCAAGGTTGGGAAAGATCCTGCAAGTGATGTAGAGCGAGTTGTTGCCATTCGTGATGCAGTTGGACACGCCATTACATTACGAGTTGACGCGAATCAAGGCTGGACACCGAAGCAAGCTGTACAAATTATTCGTGCACTTGAAGATGCAGGTACGAATGTTGAATTAGTTGAGCAGCCCGTGCATTGTCATGATCTCGCGGGTATGCAATTCGTAACAGCTAATACATTGACAAAGATTTTAGCGGATGAAAGTGTTTTCTCTGCAAAAGATGCCTATTCAATTATTGAAATGCGAGCTGCGGATTTGATTAATATTAAGCTCATGAAAACAGGAGGTATTTATCAAGCACAGAAAATATGTCACATTGCAGAGGCAAACGACATACCATGCATGATTGGCTGTATGCTAGAGACAAAAATTAGCGTAAGTGCAGCTGCACATTTTGCCGCATCACAGAAAAATATTACGATGATAGATTTAGACGGACCCAGCTTATGTTTGAAAGATCCTGTTCCAGGCGGTCCAATATTTGAAAATGATCGAATTAGGATGACGGATGCAGTTGGAATAGGATTTTCATAATCCATTTCGCCTTGGCGGAATTGTGTCCGGATTTTGAATTGTGCATGCACAATTCATTCCTTTCAAAATCCGTGACATCCTGTGAAAACGCTTGAGTGAGCAACATCCTGTTGCCCCGAACCAATCGGGCTTTTACGGGCAGTTGATCCTCCACTTATATTTTTTGTTTCACATAAATTTTGAAGAGAGAGTTTTGTACTTGACGCTTCGCTTTCGATACAGATAAGTTACTGCCCGTTTATGCGGGATAAAAGAGATTACTAGGGGGGTTGTTTATGATGAAAAGGTATTGGTTGCTTTTCGTGTGTCTTGTTGTAATGCTTTGTGCAGCCTGTAGTGAGGATTCTTCAGGTGACAAAAAGTCAGAGTATCGCGTTGTTTATTCGGGGGAAATAAAAACGTTAAATTACTTAAAGACCTCTGAAACGAATGAGTTTGCTGTGGCAGCGAACTTAGTCGATGGATTAATTGAGTATGATAAGTACGGTGTCGTACAACCAGGCTTAGCTAAAGATTGGTCATCAAATAACGATGCTACTGTTTGGACTTTCAAGCTTCGTGACGATGCAAAATGGGTTACTCATGACGGTAAAGAGTATGCGGATGTTGTTGCCCAAGATTTTGTCGATGGCTTACATTATGTGCTTGATGCAAAGAATGAATCATCGACAGCTTGGATTGCTACTGTCGTGAAAAATGGGGAAGCCTTCTATAACGGTGATATGACAGACTTCACGAAGGTAGGCATAAAGGCGGTAGATAAACATACAGTAGAATATACTTTAGAAACGCCTACACCTTATTTCCTGTCTATGTTGAACTATGTCTGTTTCTTCCCGGTTAATGGTAAGTTTATAGAAGAAAAAGGTGATAGCTTTGGTACAACTCGTGAAAATTTCCTTTATAACGGATCCTTTATTTTAGATAAATTTGAACCGCAAAATGAGCGGGTACTTGTGAAAAATGATAAATATTGGGATAAAGACAATGTACTGATTGATCGTATTCGCTATAAATACAATAAAGAAGCGGCTACAGTGGCACCAGAATTATTTTTACGAGGAGAAATCGATTCAGCGAGTATTCCAACGTCTATCATTGATGAATGGTTTAAAGACGAAAAGAAAAAATCACAAGTTCGTCAAACACAAAATAACTTCTATACGTATTTCTTTGCATTAAACTTCAATCCGCAATTTGATGCAGAATACGAGCCTGAAAATTGGAAAATCGCGGTCAACAATAAAGATTTCCGAAAATCACTTTTCCATGCGCTCGACCGTGTATCTGCAATGCTAACTTTAGAACCTTATAATCCAAAAGATTTGCTTAGCAACACAATCACTCCTAAAAACTTTGTGAATGTGGAGGGGGTTGACTATACACAATTAGCGCCATTAACGGATCTTTCAAATAACGACACATTTAACAAGGAGATGGCCTTACAATACAAGGAAAAAGCGAAGACAACTTTAGAAGGAAAAGTAACTTTCCCAGTAAAAGTGTTAATGCCTTATAACTCCGGTATGCCAGATTGGGCAAATCGTTCGCAAGTAGTTGAGCAGCAGATTGAAAAATTATTAGGTACTGATTATGTAGATGTAATCGTAGAGGCAGGACCATCAACAGGCTTTTTATCAGAGGTTCGTAAACCTGGTAAATTTGCATTACTCGAAGCAAACTGGGGTCCAGACTATGCCGATCCATCAACGTATACGGATCCATTCACTGCAGACGGTACTTATAATAAACCAGAGCTAGCTGAAGGCTATACAGAAGCAAACGGAAAATCAAAATATCAAAACTTAGTGGACGAAGCAAAGGCGACGATAGATACAGCAAAACGTTACGAACTGTTTGCCAAAGCGGAAGCATTCTTAATTGAAGAAGCATTTGTCATACCTTATTCGGTAGGGGGTAGCGGCTATGTTGCTTCTAAATTAAATCCATTTGAGGCTCAATACTCTCCATTTGGTGTGACTGCCGAGAAATTTAAAGGTCAGCGAATATTAGAAAAACCAATGAGTAACGAGGAGTTTAAAGAAGCTTTAGAGAAGTGGGAGCAGGAGCGTGCAGATGCGTTAGCTAAAGCAGCACAATAAAAACATTTAGTTTCATTGCTACATTTAAGATAAACGTTCAAAAACGGTTTTATTAATGAAGGAGATACCGAATAAGAAAAGTCGGCATCTCCTTTAATCTTTCTGGAAAAGGAGGATGTTGTATGCTGTGGTATATAGGAAAACGATTATTGCAATCAATTTTAACACTTTTTATTATTATCACGATTGTCTTCTCATTATTACGTTTAATGCCAGAAGAAGGTTATTTAGGGGCAGCAGCAGATAAGATGTCACCTGCTCAACAAGAGATATATTTAACGAATTTAGGTTTACGTGACCCGTTACTTGTACAATTAGGAAATTTTTACGCTAATCTGTTTCAAGGTGATTTAGGTAAATCCGTTACATATCGGACAGATGTACCAGTCGTCACGATTATTGCAGATAAGATCATGTATTCCTTGCTATTTGGCTTAGGTGCTGTTGCGTTATCTCTTCTAATTGGGGTTCCGCTCGGAATATTGATGGCCCAGATGAAGGGGCGCTGGCTGGATCGCTTAGGGACTGGCTATATTGTCATTGTTGTTGCAGTACCAGCTGCCGTTTATTATTTAGTCATTCAAATGTATATTACAGAAATTTTTCATTTACCAATGCTTTTTGATGAGTATAAACCCATTACTTGGATTTTACCACTCACTTCAATGGCGTTAGCACCGACTGCCTCTTATGCTATGTGGATGCGGCGTTACATGGTGGATGAACTAAACAAGGATTATATCAAGCTAGCAAGAGCAAAAGGGGTTAAAGAGCGTACCTTAATGTTTAAACATGTACTACGAAACGCCTTTATTCCGATGGCACAATATTTACCCGCAACCATTCTTTTTACTATTACAGGCTCCATCTATATTGAATCCTTATATTCCATTCCTGGGATGGGGGGGCTACTCGTAGATGCCATACAGCGACAGGATAATACGATTGTACAAGGCTTAGTACTTGTTTTCTCTTCACTTGGAATTATCGGACTAATTTTAGGTGATATTGCAATGGCCCTTGTTGATCCACGGATTAAATTAGGGAAAGGGGAGAGTATACGCTAATGGGTATGTATTCAGAGGAAATTAACAATATATCCGATAAATCACGTGAAACATTGTTCGAGTTTGCGGAAGTAGATGAGCGTCAAGCTGAAGAAACAGCCTATTCTAATTATTCCTATTGGCGTTCCACATGGAAATCCTTTTTGAAAAATCGCATCGCTGTCTTCTTATTAGTTGGTGTTCTTATTATCGTAACCTTTACCATATTACAGCCGTATTTCCCAGCGCAAAAATCACCGACTGAAATATATTTAGATGAACAGACAGGTCTCCAAGCACGTAATATTGCTCCGAACGCTGAGTTTTGGTTTGGGACAAACTCCATTGGACAGGATTTATGGTCACGGATTTGGGCAGGTACAAGGACCTCATTATTTATAGGCTGTGTCGTTGCTTTTGTAGAGGCTATCGTTGGTATTACAATTGGTACGCTTTGGGGCTTTTCGCGTAAATTAGAGTTGCCCATCACACAGCTTTACAACGTCGTTGATAACATACCGACGACCATTGTACTTATTTTAATGTCCTATATTTTGCGGCCGAGTATTTCGACGATTATTATTGCCATGTGTATTACTGGCTGGGTAGAAATGGCAAGATTTATACGCAATCAAATTGTTATTTTACGTGATCGTGAATATAACTTAGCCTCAAAATGCTTAGGAACACCTGATTACCGCATTATTTTAAAAAATCTATTACCTTATCTTATTTCCGTGATTATGTTACGAATGAGTCTAGCCATACCATTTGCAATAGGCTCAGAAGTTTTTTTAACATACATCGGATTAGGCCTACCGATTAGTGAACCGTCTTTAGGAAATTTAATCAATGAAGGACGGGTACTAATGATGTCACCAGATTTAAGATATCAGCTTATTTTTCCGAGTATTGTATTAAGTGTCATTACGATTGCATTTTATATTATAGGAAATTCATTTGCAGATGCAGCAGATCCGAAAAATCACGTATAAAGGGGGATGATGGAAGTGACACAAACTAAATCACCTATTTTAACCATCCATAACCTAGTCATAAAATTTACGCTTCGTGGCAGGGTGCTAACTGCTATTCGTAATATTTCCCTTGATTTGTACAAAGGTGAAAGCCTTGCAATCGTTGGCGAATCTGGTTCAGGAAAATCAGTACTGATGAAATCAATCATGGGCTTACTCGATAAAAATGGCTACATTGATCAGGGGCAAATCATTTACAATGACCGGGATTTAGCACAGTTTAAAACCGAGCAGGAGTGGCTAAGCATTCGTGGAAAAGAAGTGGCAATGGTTACCCAGGACCCAATGACATCATTAAATCCACTGAAAACAATTGGCAAGCAAATTGAGGAATGTGTTATTTTACATCAGAATTTAAAGGGCAAGGTAGCATACGAAGAAACTTTGAAATTGTTAAAAGATGTTGGCATTTACGATGTGGAAAAACGCTATAAGCAATATCCTCACGAATTTTCGGGTGGTATGCGTCAACGAATTGTAATAGCTATTGCGCTAGCATGTAAGCCTAAAATCTTAATTTGCGATGAGCCAACAACTGCCTTAGACGTAACAATCCAAGCACAAATTTTGCAGCTTTTAAAAGATCTTCAGCAAAAATATGGACTAACAACTGTTTATATAACGCATGATTTAGGAGTTGTGGCAAAGGTAGCTGACCGTATTGCAGTTATGTATGCGGGGGATGTCATCGAAATAGGCAAAACACATGAAATTTTCTTTAATGGCAAGCATCCCTATACATGGGCACTTCTTTCTTCATTACCGCAACTAGGCTCAAAAGGGGAGCAACTTTATTCCATCAAAGGTACTCCACCTAATCTTTTTCAAGAAATTAAAGGAGATGCCTTTGCACCTCGCAATCAATATGCGTTAAAGATTGATTTTGTGGAACGTCCTCCATTTTTTCAGGTGAGTGACACACATTATGCTCGCACATGGCTATTAGATCCACTCGCTCCGAAAGTAGAGCCTCCTGAAGCGTTACAAGCATTTTTCGAGGAAGGGAGACGATACGCGCATGAGTCATAAAGAAGTGTTAGTTGAGGTGAAAAATTTAAAGGTTGTTTTTGGTAAAGGCAAAAATAAATTTATAGCTATTGATGATGTCAGCTTCGAGATTTTTAAAGGTGAAACATTTGGTTTAGTAGGGGAATCAGGCTCTGGAAAAACAACAATCGGCCGAGCTATTATGCGTATCAATGAAGTCACTGAAGGACAAATACTGTATCACGGCAAGAAACTAAATGGCAAAATATCGAAAGAGTGGGATCGAGAAATTACTCAGAAAATCCAAATGATTTTTCAAGATCCAATGGCATCTCTAAATGAACGCGCAAAGGTTGACTATATTATTTCTGAGGGGCTTATTAATACAAAAAATTTCAAAAATGAGGCTGACCGTCAACAGAAGGTGCGCAATGCATTATTAAATGTAGGATTATTACCGGAGTTTTCTAGTCGCTTCCCGCATGAATTTTCAGGAGGACAGCGCCAGCGTATCGGCATTGCACGCGCATTAGTAATGGAGCCAGAGTTTATAATTGCGGATGAACCGATTTCAGCATTAGATGTTTCCATTCGTGCGCAAGTATTAAATTTATTAGCAAACCTACAGCAGCAAAATGATTTAACTTATTTATTCATTGCACATGACTTATCTGTCGTCCGTTTTATTACTGACCGAACTGCTGTTATTTATAAAGGTAAAATTGTTGAGCTAGCTGAGACAGAAAAGCTATTTACTAATCCCATTCATCCATATACAAGGGCATTATTATCTGCAGTACCTGAGCCGAATCCTTATAAGGAGCGTGACAAAGTCGTAGAAATCTACGATCCATCACAGCACAGCTATGACATTCAGCCACCGTCATTTATCGAAATGGAGGAAGGTCATTTTGTATTGGCAAATGAAGAGGAATTAGAAAGATACCGAACTTCACTTAAAATGGAGGTAAGCAAATGATTCGTCCAAAGGCATTGAAAAAAGGTGATACAATTGGTCTTATAAGTGCTTCGGGTGCAACGCCGCCTGAAAAATTTGTTCCTGCCGTAGAAAGTATCGAGAAGCTAGGGTTTAAAGTCGTCGCTGGGGAGACATGTCGAGCAAGGCATGGCTACTTAGCAGGCTCTGATGAATTACGTGCCTCTGAAGTTAATCAAATGTTTAGGGATTCAAATATTGACGGCATCTTTTGTATACGTGGAGGTTACGGAGCGACGAAAATTTTACCGCTTCTTGATTTCGATATGATAAAAGCTAATCCAAAAGTATTTGCTGGTTATAGCGATGTGACAGCACTACATATCGCCTTTAACCAAAAATGTGGCTTTGTCACGTATCATACACCAATGCCCTCTACAGAATTTATTCGGCCGGAGATGGATCACTACACATGGAATTCTTTTATCGAAAATGTGACCGCAACAGAGCGTAGTGACTACTACCTTGAAAATCCACCTGGACGTCCAATGACAACGCTTGCAGCTGGAAAGGCAACAGGGCAGCTTATTGGTGGGAACTTAACATTAGTTACAGCATCTCTTGGGACACCATATGAAATTGATACAAAAGGCAAAATATTATTTTTAGAAGATGTAGACGAGAATGAGCAGCGTGTTGATCGGATGCTTACGCAGCTAAAATTAGCAGGGAAACTAGATGAAGTGGCAGGTATATTATTAGGAGCATGGACTAATTGCGGTCCTGAAAATCCAAAACATCCAGAGCATAGCCTATCACTACAAACCATTTTTCAGGAAATTTTAGGTCCACTCCACAAACCTATCATAAAGGACATAGCTTGCGGTCACACCTTACCAACGATGTCCCTGCCACTTGGTAGAACAATAACAATGGACGCGGAGAATCAGATGATAAAAGTTATAGAGTAGGTGTGAAATATGAAGCAAACGATAACAGAGATTCTTCAAAATGCACCTTATAAAGTGCATATGTTTGTGAAAGATTGTAAGACTGAGCAATTTTTTATTAGTGAAAAGCTAGAAGACGCGTTTTCTAGTGCTAGCTTAATTAAAGTGCCTATACTGCTTGCTGTTCTGAATTATTTAGAAAGTAACAACAAATCCATAGAGCAAGAGATTAAGATTGCACCAGAAGAATGGGGCGATTTTAGTGTTATTAGTGAACAGCACCTAGAGCAATGTACCATCTATGAGCTTTTAGTATGGATGATTATTAAGAGTGATAATACAGCAACAAATGTACTAATCGATTTTCTAGGGATGGAGGCACTCAATCAATATTTTCGTCAAATTGGGCTTCTGCAAACAACAATTCAACGTAAGATGATGGATTTTGAAAGGCTTGCAAAAGACTTAGATAATACTACGTCGGCACGTGATATGGCACTGCTATTTTCGCGAATTTATCGCAAGGACTTGTTATCATCAGCATTTAGTGAGCTAACGTTAGATATTTTAAGTCGTCAACGTGTACACGAATCACTAAAGCGTTATTTAGTAGATGATGTGAAACTTGCTCATAAAACAGGTGGTCTTGATACGGTAGATCATGATGTTGGGATTGTGTACAACAATTCAAGGGATTATCTTATTGGCGTTTTCGTCACGGAGGTTACTAATAATGACGATGCAAGACAGCTAATTGGTCGTCTTTCCAAAGTTGTTTACGATTACTTGGTGAAGCGGAAGGAGATGATAGAATGAATGCCATTGTGACGTCAATGATTGCGAATTTACACGCGAAGCCAGATAAAGCCTCAGAATTAGTGGATGAGATACTATACGGAATGACGGTTCGAATTATGGAAGACATTGATGAGGGTTGGATACGCATACAAACTGCTTATCGCTATGAAGGTTATTGCCAGAAGGATAACTTAATGTTCCATGAAGTAAAAACGGATACTTGGCTACAAGGAGCAAAGCATTTTATTAATCAAAGCTTCGCCGATGTTTTGCAGCAACCCCGAATTCAAAGCACGAAAATGATGACTCTCGTTAAAGGCTCAATCATCTGTTCGATGGCTATTGACGAGAAAGATCCTGAATGGGCAACAGTGCAATTAGTGTCAGGTGAGATTGGTTACGTACGTAGGGAATGGCTACGAGAAAAAATTCCAGAAAACAGCTTGTCCGAGCAACAATTACGAGAAAATGTTGTCCAAACAGCTCTTAGCTATTTAGCAGCACCCTATCGCTGGGGAGGAAAATCGCCGCTAGGTATTGATTGCTCAGGCCTTTGTTCAATGGCATATATGCTAAATGGGGTATATATCTATCGCGATGCCAAAATCGTTGAAGGTTTTCCTATCAAGGAAATATCACTAGAACACATACAAAAGGGAGATTTATTGTACTTCCCAGGTCATATTGCTTTATATATAGGAGATAACCTTTATGTACATTCTTCGCTTGGCGGGAATGAGGTTACTATTAATAGTCTAGACGACCAGCACCAGCACTATCGAAAGGATTTGGCAACATCTATTACCGCTGTTGGTAGTTTATTTAAATAAAAAGTTTAGAGAAGCTTGACTAAGGGCACTGAAAAACTAAAGAAATTCATTTTTTTATATTATAAATCTGTCTTTTGTTGGATTTAGAAACTCAAAAAAGT
>NZ_LIYL01000008.1:67174-102753 GCF_001278875.1 Lysinibacillus sp. FJAT-14222
GACTAGGCTTTTTCAATTTTTGAGATGAATCGGGAAATTATTGATAGAGATAACCTATTTTCATTATGCTATAATGAAATCAAAATTTAGAGGATTGGAGGGTATGTATTGAATCTGGAATTAAAAGAGTTGTTACGTTCCGTGTTAAAAGAAGAATTGGCACCATTCCATCAACGACTAGATGGAATGGACAAACGCTTTGAGTCTATTGATCATCAATTGGTTGGAATGAACGAACGTTTTGACGGTATTGAACAGCGCTTTGATAAAATTGAAAATGATGTCTACGAACTTAAGAGTGATGTACATGAACTTAAGAGTGATGTGCATGAACTTAAAAGTGATGTACACGTACTTAAGGGTGATGTGCATGAACTTAAGGGTGATGTACATGAACTTAAGAGTGATGTGCATGAACTTAAGAGTGATGTACACGTACTTAAGGGTGATGTGCATGAACTTAAGAGTGATGTGCATGAACTTAAGAGTGATGTACACGTACTTAAGGATAATGTACATGAACTTAAAATTGGACAAGCTGAGCTTCAGAAAAACATTGTCGAACATTTAGGTGAGTTTACTGAAAAAATTGCTCAGCAGGTAGAAGATAGAACTTACGTTTTAAACAAACGCGTCTTTGATATAGAAATAGTTATTCATAGATTAACAAGTTAGTAATAATAGATTAAAAAAATTGCTGTTTAATAGCAAGCGTGTTGATTAGGTAAATATAGGTTTATTATTGCGTGATAAAAAGATTTTTTTGTTGATATTTTGCTAATGTAAGCCTATTTTAACTGATTGTAGCTACGGGTTACTCGACTCCCGCGGGAAAGCGAGTAGCCGTAGCGGAAATCAGAGCCTTCTAATTAATCAGGATGGATAAAAATGGTTAATAAACACATCTGATTTAATATAAAAAAATCTCCATGTTAAATTGCACATGGAGATTTTTTACATTAATATTGATAAATATTTAATTGTTGACCGGCTTCAAGTCTATCAGATCGAAGCTGATTCCATTGTTTAATGGATGTAACTTTAACGTTATGGGCCTCTGCAATATGCATAAGAGAGTCGCCATCAGCTACGGTAATTGTTTTTTTATCTTTGACAGGGCTGTCATATTGTTGTAAATCATACTTTGCAATTAGTGAATTAAGCTTTTCATTGTATGATGAATCTGTAGCATAGGAGCCTGTTAAAAACTTCGTAGCATCTGTATAGGACTTCGTATTGCTTTTATAAACACCCACATAGAAATCTTTGTTCCAAGAAACCCCTTGACGCATTAATTTAACATAATCTTGCATGGATGCCTCATAAGAAGGGTATTTACGGAATTCAGCCATCACCGTTGTCATATTACCTGAACCATCATCCTCAAATGTTTCCAAAGTTACGGAGTTATTTTTATAATTACCTTTCATGCCAAATAAATTGTTATTAGGTGCAGAGCCAAGGCCACTTTGACCATGCTCACTTTCTAAAACGGCTTGCGCAATGATAATCGATGCGTATAAGTCATTTTCGGCACCGAGTTTCCGAGCAATTTCAGCAATGGAGCCTATAAACTCTTCAATACTAGGACGATTATCGACAACTACAGTCTCTTTCGTTTCATTAGTATTGAAAAGTTGTGTCACCATAAAAAATGAAACACAGATAACAATTATTGTAATTATAAGACCTTTTAAAAAATTTATTAGGTATTTCACTGTTTCATCGATGTTGGTAGATTACAACATCTCCCTCCTTT
The DNA here is from genome assembly GCF_001278875.1 of Lysinibacillus sp. FJAT-14222. Classification (NCBI taxonomy): domain Bacteria; kingdom Bacillati; phylum Bacillota; class Bacilli; order Caryophanales; family Bacillaceae; genus Lysinibacillus; species Lysinibacillus sp. FJAT-14222. Next base: position 68,934 of record NZ_LIYL01000008.1, read on the forward strand.
CTTTTCGATAACAAAGTTCATATATTTCTAATTATTACAGAGACATAAATAGAAATAAAGTCAAGATTATTTTTTATAGAGTACATAATTCATAGAACGAATAAAGCTCATATTTAGTTCCTCATTTATCGGTATATTTGAGAAATGAAAAACCCCTTAAAATATAGTTGCAACAGTTCCTTGGAATGGTATTATTACCTTTAAAAAGCTATTAATTTTGAAAGGAAATCTTTATTGCCTACTATTTTTAGTGTTACTCAAAAACAATTATACGACGGATAGAGCTTCATAAAGAAAGGGGCAGTCGCCGGAGTGTTTTTTGGGAACCTTAAGAATTGTGCCTCACCCAACATTTGATGTAGAAGCCAAAAAATAAGTTTGAAATGACTTTTGTTAGTGAATTACAAGCGTGTTGATTAGGAAAATATAGGTTTATTATTGAGTGATAAAAGGATTTTTTTGTTGATACTTTGCTAATATATGTCCATTTTAACTGATTGTAGCGTAGGGCTACTCGACTCCCGCAGGAAAGCGAGTAGCCCGTAGCGGAAATCAGAGCCTTCTAATTAATTTGGATGGATAAAAATGGTTAATCAACACACCTGAGTAAATTAAATAGTAATATGAAATCACTTTGAAAAAATGCTTAGTTCTATATTTACTATGCTTCACGTATATGAAATGAAGAAGAACAATAGTTTACGTAAAAGCATGACTAAAGGAGCTTATACAATGATAACTTTTGAAAATGTCACAAAAAAATATGTAAATGATCAAGTCGCAGTGAATGCTATTAATCTGGAGATAAATAAGGGAGAATTCTTTGTTCTTATTGGACCTAGTGGATGTGGAAAAACAACATTATTAAAGATGATTAATCGATTAATTCATTTAACGGAAGGAACTATTCGAATTAACGGTAAAAGAATTAGTGATTACAACATTCATGAATTGCGATGGAATATCGGCTATGTACTTCAGCAAATTGCGCTCTTTCCCCATATGACGATTGAAGAAAATATAGCTGTTGTACCTGAATTGAAGAAATGGAGTAAGCAGCAAATTCAGCAACGAGTACGTGAGTTATTAGATATGGTTGGTCTTGAACCAGATAAGTATAGTCAACGCAAACCAAAAGAGCTTTCTGGTGGTGAACAACAAAGGGTCGGTGTTATTCGTGCTTTAGCAGCAGATCCCGAAATCATTCTAATGGATGAGCCTTTTAGTGCATTAGATCCGATTAGCCGCACAAAATTACAAGATGATCTTCTTGAGCTTCAGCGAGCCATACAAAAAACGATCGTCTTTGTTTCGCATGATATGCAAGAGGCTTTAAAATTAGGTGATCGAATATGTGTAATGAAGGATGGAGAGATTGTACAAATTGGTACGCCTCATGAACTCATACAAAATCCTGTTAATAATTTCGTTCGAGAATTTATTGGAGTAAAAGAGCATGGAATGAATACTTTCCATATCCAAGCTGTAATCGAGCCAATTGCTAGTGAAGGTGATCAAAAAAATCTAGAGGATACCATTTCTACTAAGGATTCTTTACAAACTATTCTTCAAAAATTAGCTCATCATGAATGTTTAGGTGTGGAAGATAACGGAAAAATAATTGGCATTGTCACAAGAGCATCAATGCTTCAATATTTAGCGCATGATTCCATAGAAAGAGGTAATGTAAATGGCTAATTTTTTTGACGTTTTTAGCGAACGAAAAGGCCAGCTATTGGCATCATTATTAGAGCATATTCAAATTTCCTTCATTGCGCTATTTCTTGCAGTAGTAATTGCTATTCCTCTAGGAATCTATTTAACGAATAAAAAGAAAATAGCAGAAAGTATTATTGGTATTAGCGCAGTGTTACAAACGATTCCTTCATTAGCGCTATTAGGGTTATTAATTCCGTTGTTTGGCATCGGAAAAGTACCTGCTATTATTGCCTTAGTTGTTTATGCACTTCTTCCGATTTTACGCAATACATTTACTGGGATAAACGAGGTGGACCCATCTTTAAAAGAGGCAGCGATGGCCATGGGGATGAATACTCGTAAGCGATTAATGAAGGTAGAATTGCCCCTTGCTATGCCTGTTATGATGGCGGGTATTAGAACTGCGATGGTATTAATCGTTGGAACGGCAACTTTAGCAGCATTAATCGGAGCTGGAGGATTAGGGGATATCATTTTGCTTGGTATCGACCGAAATAATACAGCCTTAATTATTTTAGGGGCTGTTCCAGCGGCGATTTTAGCATTACTGTTCGACTACTTACTGAAAAAGCTAGAATCACTTTCCTTTAGAAAAACGATTATAGCATTAAGCTCTATAAGTGTTGTGGCATTATTAATGATAATCCTACCGCTACTCAACTTTAAAGAGAAAGAAGAAATTGTCATTGCAGGGAAGCTTGGCTCTGAGCCTGAGATTCTTATTAATATGTATAAATTGCTTATTGAGGATGAAACCGACTTAAAGGTGCAATTAAAACCTGGACTTGGAAAGACTTCCTTTGTATTTAATGCGCTAAAATCTGGTAGTGTTGATATTTATCCAGAATTTACTGGGACGGCAATTTCTGAGTTTTTAAAAGAGGAAGCTATCAATAATAATCAGAAGGATGTTTATAATCAGGCAAAAGAAGGAATGATGGAGCAATTCGGAATGGTTATGTTAAGTCCGATGAAATATAACAATACGTATGCATTGGCAGTATCAAAGGAAATGGCTGAAACCTATCATTTACAATCAATTTCTGACATTAAGCTTATTCAAGAAACTATAAAAGCTGGCTTCACATTGGAATTTAATGATCGAGAAGATGGTTATTTGGGCATTCAAAAGCGTTACGGTATTACACTTTCTAATTTAACAACAATGGAGCCAAAGCTTAGATATCAGGCTATCGAATCAGGAAATATAGAATTATTAGATGCTTATTCAACAGATAGTGAAATACGTCAATATAAATTGAAAGTTTTGGAAGATGATCAGCAACTATTTCCACCTTATCAAGGAGCCCCTTTATTAAGGAAAGAGACGCTAGATAAATATCCCGAAATCGAAAAAGCCTTAAACAAGCTGGCCAATCAAATCACAGATGATGAGATGCGCGAAATGAATTATCAAGTAAATGTAGAAGGCAAAAATATAGCAGATGTGGCACGTGAATATTTAATAAAGGCAGGACTACTGTAAAAAATACTGTGAAACAAGTAGCTAGAAAAGAGATGTTTATCTTTTCTCTAGCTATTTTTTTAGGTAAAAAAGCAACGTTTACATTACCGAAATAAATAGAAATTTTGTAGAGGCCCTTTCAAATTGTTTTGAGAGGGCTTGTTTTATACTGTTATAGAAAGATCTCTAAGCTCTAATCCATTTTGATTCACTTGCAGGATAACTCTAAATGCATTCAAAAAATTCAATCATCCCTTACAAAGTTATAACATGAAAACAATAATTATTTAATGATAAACATTAATTAATTATTGAAAAAGATAAAATGAAATGTATAATTAACAATAAGAGAGGGGATGCTTGGAGTGGAACAAAGAATTCAAAGTAAAGAGTTTCGATTTTTAACAAAAGGGTTACGTACAATCTTTACAATCATTATGGTGTTGATGATTTTTGGCCTTACACTGATAGGTATATTATTTGTTGGGGCAATTTGTATACCAGAAAATCAAGTAAATAATTTTTTATCACAGGGTAATATAACAGCTTCCGTTCAGTTAGAGGGGATGGAAATTGAATTGGCAGATAAGGTAGCGAAGGATATTCAATATACAAAAATGAATGTCGTGAAATTATTATTTACTGCTACAATATACATAGGATTATTACTATTGATCGTTGTCCAAGTAAGAGGTCTGTTAAGTAATTTAAGTAAAGGAATTATTTTTTCAGGAACGAATAGTAGAAAAATGGAGTGGATTGCTTACGCTGTAGTTGTATTAAGCTTGACAGTAGATGCATTCCGAACGTACATTGCCTATACAGTTATTGAACAATTTAAATTAGGTGAGCTGTTAGTAGGAACAGGATTGATAAAAGGATTAAGCTTTCACTTCACTGGAATTAATTGGACATTATTATTGTGTGGATTAGTTATTTGGACGATAGCCCGTGTATTCCGATACGGCGCGTTTTTACAAGATGAATATGATGCAACAGCTTAGGAAGTGAAAAAATGACAATCATTATTCGATTAGATCGAATGCTTGCTGATCGAAAAATGCAGCTAAGTGAGCTAGCAGAAAAGGTAGATGTGTCGATAGTCAATCTATCCAACTTAAAAACAGGAAAGGTTCGAGCCGTGCGTTTTTCTACGTTAAATGCGATATGTAAAGCATTGGGCTGTCAACCTGGAGATATTTTAGAGTATATAGAGGATGAAGAATAGTGGAGGCCCGAAGAGTGAATGCTATTCGGGTCTCAAAAATTGATGATGTGAAATATGAACTATACAATAAAAAAGGCCGTCCAGACGGTTTTTTATGCTTTTATCTTCATTCAGCAGAAGACTATCACCTCTGCAGGTGGTGAGATGAATGCAGATGTCACGGATTTTGAAAGGAATGAATTGTGCAGGCACAATTCAAAATCCGGACGCAATTACGCCAAGGTGAAGTTGAGGATGCCCTTCAATCAGCAATAGCTGAAACGATTTTGAGCGAGGTTATACAATCCTATGAACCCCTAACAAGCCAAGAGCAAGGGAAAGGGAGATTAACGAGAGCATTTATTTTTGCTTCTCCAAAAGATCTTGCGAATGGCGCATCCTTAAATATTGCGATTCAAATTATGCAAAATGACCATCATCCATCTTAACAGCTTATGATTGATTACTAGAAGAGTTGTTTCAGGATGGATTGGAGTTACCCACTGTTCATTTGATTCGGTTAACGATTGATGGGTTGTATTATTCTAGACTATTAAATATCGCACCGATTTCTAATGAAGCAACAGAAGGTGCCTTTGAACAATTATTGCAAATGACAAGGAAGGACTATCATACATGAGTACTTTTGGTTTTTTATTTATTTCAATTATCTCAGAAGTTTTCGCGAGCTCGATGCTGAAACTTACAAATGGCTTTAAACGATTACTACCTTCAATAGGTGTAGTGGTTGGTTATGGAACAGCTTTTTATTTCCTTTCTTTAACATTACAAACTTTAGCGATTGGCACAGCTTATGCGATATGGGCAGGGGTAGGAACGGCACTAACAGCGATAATCGGTATAGTCTTTTATAAGGAATTATTCAATGTAAAAAAGCTTATGGGCATTCTATTAATTATTGTTGGTGTGGTTGTTCTTAACCTTGCTGGTGGGGGACATTAAGGAGGAATTTGTAATTGAAGGGTTATTTATTTTTAACGTTATCTATTGTCAGCGAGGTCTTTGCAACGACAATGCTCAAGTTTTCAGAAGCATTTACAATTTTAGGTCCGTCTATTGCAGTTGCATTAGGATATGGCATTTCGTTTTATTCATTGTCCCTATGCTTGAAAACATTACCATTGAGCCTGGCATACGCTATTTGGTCAGGTGTAGGCACAGCATTAACAGTCATTGTGGGAATCGTTGTATGGGGAGATATTTTTAATCTATACTCAGCGATCGGAATTACACTGATTATTGGTGGTGTTATTCTTCTAAATCATGGAGATCAACATAATGCGACAACGTAGCGCCAAAATGAAAACGTCCAAAAAAAAAGGGCACTGAAAAACTAAAGAAATTCATTTTTTATATTATAAATCTGTCTTTTATTGGATTTAGAAACTCAAAAAAGTCGATTTGCATCACATTTTTTGTGGCAAATCGACTTTTTCAGTGCCCTCCCAAAAAAATGGACGTTTTCTTCATTTGGTAGAATCTTTGAATTTATAAAAAGTGGTAGAGAAGAGAACTGTTAAAAATAAAATGACATAGCTTATAGGAATAGCGATAAAAAATCTAATTATTATTTCTTTTTGTGGATTGTGTAATAATACTGTCATCGTATAGAAAACAGGAGCGAATAATAAAATTGAAAAAAGTGTTTGATACATGCATATTGTTTTGCGAGATTGGGGATGCGTAAAATTTACAATGAAAAGTGCTATTATATGCATGCCTGTGATGATAGCAGCCACCTGTAACAGTTCACTCGGTAGTTGATGATATAGAAGGAAATAGGGAATTAACAATATAATTAAAAGTATGAATGCATAACTGATGATTCTCACATAACGAACCTCCTTTCTAATTAACGACTGATTTAGAAAAAAGTAAATAAGAATGTTTATTTATTTGTATTCAGTAAACTACAGCAAAATGATAATTACTTCTGTATAAGTGAGTTAGCTTGGATAGTTCTCGGATTCTTTCGCAATGTTCTTGGAATTTACTTTATCTAAATAATATTTTAAAAATAATAATTGGTCTTCAGCAGATAAATGTATTAAAAGCTCCTCTACGTCTTCTAAATTAGTCCTCTCAGCATTTGTGAACTCCATTGTTGAAATATAGCGTTCATTATAACGTTGTAACTTTTTTCTTCGATCTAGTGCTTTATATTTTGCGATAATCGCAATCCAATTTTTAAAAGATCCCTTCGCTTCATCGAAAAATTTGCCATTCTGCCAAATAGCAACGACGCAATTATGCCGAGGCATAATTGATATATAACGTAATTTCCCGAAGAAGGAGCTTTGCTCGATGTCCTTTGCTTTTACTTTTTTCGAAGACGGCGTAAGAATAGCGTAAATCTTTTCTCTCTATTGAAGCATATATATTAAATCGAAAGGACCAGTTTTATTTGTAAAACGAAAAAAGTCGTCATATTTCTTGTCTTTACATATTATATCGAGAGGATGTTGAATAAAGTGAAACTTCAATCAGTGGGGTTTCCTCAATGTTAATGGCAAAAATTTGTTTGACTTAAATCTTGAAGAGGAGTCTTACTGCTCGTTTATGGAGGATAAATTAAAAAAATAATTGACGAATGACTCATTAAGACTTGGGAGGGGCTGGGGAAATGAATAGTGAAAACAGAAAAAACCATTTTCTATGTGAAGCACTCTACGACATAAAAGCACTCCAGGATGTGATGAAGGATTTTCATTCTAAATATTTTGGTCAGCTGCTCGTGAAAATAGTTGGAAGTGATACGATACCCTTTTTTTTAATAACACATAACGGCAGTCATTTAAAATTAATGGATACAGTAAAGCAATTTGAAACAGAGTTTTTTCGTATAGAGGCTATTGATAGGGAGCGTTGTCGAGGAACTGTTTCGCTTTTGCGTGCTTTTGATTATGAAGGGCATGATACGAATATAATTTCAGATGTAGTGAGGTTAGAAAAAACATCCACAGAAAAATCCATTGAATTAAGAGGTATATCTGCGATTCAGTTATTAAAGCCTGACATGTTAAAAGGGAAATTCATCATTGAGCCCAAATGGTGATGAATTTTTAATAGGGGAATATTGGTATTTGTTGGATTGAAATGGTGAATCAACACACCTGCTAAAATAACATAATATTTAGAGCATCTGTCTATATGTATGTTCATTGACTGAATTTATTAGTGAGAGAATCCTATGAAAGGAAGAGATTAGTGGATGACAATTATCGGAATGCTTCATCATCGTCTAGATCCTAGAACAGTTATTAAGTCATATGCATATGCGGCCGTCGCAAAAGCAGAAGGCGCTCAATTTTTTTATTTCACACCAAAAAGCGTTGACTTTGATAAACGTTCCATTAGAGGAAAGGTATATGAAAATGGTGATTGGCATGAAAAAATGATGCCCTTCCCAGATGTTATATACAATGCAGGAAGTCCCGAAAAATTATCGGTATCAAAGGACATTATTGAGAAATTGAAAAAGGAAATACCTTTTACAACTTACTCTATAGGGAATAAATGGAATGTTATGAAACGACTTAAAGAAGCAAAGGAATTTGATAAGTATTTAATTCCATCTGAGGTTGTGGAAAATGTTGATTTACTCCATAATTTTATGGCTTATTATAAAAAAGTCGTATTTAAACCGATAGATGGCCGGAAGGGAAAAGGGATTTATTTTATTTCGAAAGTAGGAAGGACTAACTTTGAGGTAAGGAAGGATAGGGAAACTACTGTTTGTTCAAAGTCACAGCTAGATGAATTAATTAGAGGGCAACTTACTACAGGCACCTTTATCGTGCAGCCTTATATCCAATCCAAAACAAAATCCGGTCAAATATATGATTTTCGTCTTCACGTTCAAAAAGACGGTGAAGGTAAATGGGTTATAACGACAATTTATCCACGGATTGCACCAAATGGCTCGATTATACCGAATATTAACAATGGTGGTTTTACGAATTATTTAGATCCTTTTCTAGAGCAGGAATTTAAAGAAGATGCTTATGATATTCGGCGTATGTTAGAGCATTTTTCTTTGTCACTGGCTCGCCATTTAGATGAAATTCAGATGGAACAATTTGGAGAGGTTATTGATGAAATTGGCATTGATGTAGGCTTAGATGAGCAAAGAAAAATTTGGATGTATGAAGTGAACTGGCGACCAGGTTGTCCTCCTGCTTTTTATTTAGAATTAGATGTGGTCATTAATACTATAAGGTATGCAATGTACCTTGCTAAGAACCAGGAACAAGTTAAAAAGGAAATTAGGCAACATAAGAAAAATAAGGATATAGCCGAAGTTAAAAGGGAAATTACACAACAGGAGGAGTATGAAGAAATAGCCGAAGTTAAAATGGAATTTACGCAACAGGAGGAGTATGAAGAAATAGTTGAAGTTAGAAGGGAAATTACGCAACGGAAGAAAAATAAAGATATAGCTGAAGAAAAGGCTTTACCGATTATCGCGATTACCGGCAGTGCTGGAAAAACGACATCAAAAGCATTCCTTGCCTCTATTTTATCGGAAAAATGGAATATCTTTGAGTCAAAAGATTATTGGAATACAACAGAGCATACGAAAAAACATAAAGAAGAAATTAATGCTTCGCATGAGGCTGTTGTACTTGAGTACGGGATGGCTTACCCAGGTATCATAACAAACCATTGTAGCATTATCCAACCGAATATTAGTATTATTACAAACATCGGTTTAGCTCATGTAGGCAACTTTGATGGAGATATTAAAGGAGTGGCCAAGGCAAAGTCGGAATTAATACATGGAATGGACCAAAACGGTTTATTAATCCTGAATCAGGATGATGAGAATTCAAAATATTTAGAGACACAACAGTTTGAAGGGGAAATCTTAACAGTTGGTATTCATAGCACAGCGAACTATAAAGCTTATGATATTCAATATAAAGATATCGGAATGACCTTTAAAATAAAGCTGCAAGGTCAGGAAATGGCTATGTATATCCCAATTTTAGGAGAACATCATGTTTATAATGCACTTAATGCAGTTGCGGTTGCAGATTATTTAGGGTTTAGTCCAGAAGATATTAAAGCAGGGTTAAATTTCAAAAAACCACCTAGAAGATTAACAATTTATAACTGTCGTGATGACATTACAGTTATTGACGATACTGTTCACTCTCATCCCCAGGGCGTACGTGCTGCTATTGACGTTCTTACAAATATAGCGAAGCAACGTAAAATTGCTATTATAGGTCAAATGCGAGAATTAGGAGATTTGAGAGAAGAGGAATATCGTAAATTGGGTGAATACATTTATGAGCAAGATATAGATTTATTCATCACTTATGGTTTTAGAACGGAGGAAATGGGAGCGGCAGCGAAGGCAAAAGGGATGGATCCTTCTAAAATTTATCATTTCCTGGATAAGGAAAAATTGCATGCTCTCTTAGAGAAAGTCATAAAACCTAACGACACCATTTTAGTAAAGGGTGCTAGTAAAACGAATATGTTTGATACGGTTAAATTTTTAGATCAAAAATATCAAGAATAAATAAAAAAGCCCGAGTAATTGACCTTATTGAAAGGAGACAATTATTCGGGATATTTTTTATAGCTAAATAAATCATCGTATGAGAGCATTTTCAGAAAGTACTTTAAATCTAAGATACTTTGAGAATGAATTTTATTTCTTTTGCGGCGTTAATGGCTTTATTTTTAGCTTCAGCTAATGTAGCGCCTTCCGCAATTACATAAGCATAACGATGTCCCATCGATAAAGGAGGGGTCAGCAATGTCCCTCTTTTTGGTTTCACATATACATCCACAACACCTGGTGAATTCGTTGCTCTATTTCTTCCAAGAACTTTTTCTAGAATACCTTTACTTTCAACGATGATGTATTTAGTATAGACAAACTTTAGTTTCTTTGGATTGATATCGGGGCGTTCACCTAAAAATAGTTTAAGTGTTTCTTCCACTAAATTAAATCCAAAAGCAGCGTGAAGCATAGTATTCATTGCTCCTCCTGAGATTCGCGGATTAATCTCGATAAGTTTCCAGCCGTTCTTTGTTAAACGAAGCTCTAAATGCAAAGCAGCATTTTCGATGTTAAACGCTTTTACAATAGATTGGAGAACTTCCTCAAGACCACTTTGAATTTCTTTTGGAGCTTTAACGAGAACACCGTATCCAGTAATGATAAAACGTTTACCTTGAGTAATTTCTTGTTCAATAATACCGATGACATTAGCTTGTCGTTTATAGACAAGTGCTTCTACTAAATATTGCGGACCTTCGATATATTCTTCAATCATAAGTGTTTCACGAGGATTTTTGCTTCGTAGATAGCTCAGGTGTTTGTTCAGTTCACTTGAGTCGTTTGCTAACAAAACATCTTTAGAGCCTGTTGATTTTGGAGATTTTACAATAAGTGGGAATTCGAAATTATTAGAGACTGGCTCATTTGGCTTGAGAAGAAAAAACTTAGGCGAGTAAGGCTGATTCTTTAAAAAATTTCTAGTTTTCTCTTTATCCTCCATCATTTCAATAGCTGTTGAAGATGTATAGTTATCACAAAATTCATCACATAAAATTGAGGCAATATGGACAAAAGGATCGACAAAGCTAACAATAGATTTTATTTCTAATCCGAATTTAATTAGATTATAAATCTCATCTTTCATGTCTTCTATATTCGAAGTATCAATAAGAACCATTTTATGAATATCTGGGTAGGCTTTTCTCTGCTGTATTTGCTTTTCGTTGTTAGTAAAAAGTACAGTAAAATAACCTAATTTTTCTGCTGCTTTTGTTGCTTCGCGACTTGACCCAGATTTGTTAGTGCCGATAAATATAATCGTTTTCAGGTATATCACTCCTTCTATTGTTACTTAGATGCTTAATCAACTATATATATATGCGAAGAAATAGATTTCCTCTAGTTAAGTATCTCGTGTACATCCAAGCAACTTTTAAGAAGTTACATATACTAGAGTGGAAGGGAGGGGAAAATAATATGAAGCCTCTTACGGTGCAGAATTTAACAGTCATTACTGCAGGCCATTTAGTGCAAGGGTCGGAGGAAGTGTTAATTCAACATGGAGCTTATCGACTAAAGCAAGTGAAAAGACCAAATACCGTACTTTTTATGAGTAAGCGTATTGTCAACTGGAAAGACTTAGAGCCATTTTATCCTATAGTTCTTGTAACCGATAGACTATACAGTCAATATGAAATACCTGAGCAAATCATCATCATTAAAGTAAATAATATAGATGAGGCATATTGGAAATTTGTAAATTATTATCGCAATCAATTTGATATCCCTATCGTAGCCATTACTGGTACTTCTGGTAAATCGACGACGAAGGAAATGATCAAACATATACTTTCTGCAGACAAAAATGTAGCATCCACGCCACTTAGTAGTAACTCTAGAACTGCTTCTTTGCAATATTTAATGAATATTGATGATGATACCGACGCGGCCGTTTTTGAAACTGCTGTTGGTTCACCAGGAGACATCAAACTTGCGGGGGAATATTTTAAGCCGACTATTGGGATTATTACAAATATAGGGGAACATCATTTAAATTATTGTAAAACTTTAGAGGGGTATATCCAAGCAAAGGGTGAAATGTTGGACATTATTAGTCCCACAGGCGTGTTAATCCTTAATGCTGAGGATATTAACACAAGTAAAATAGATTTATCGAGGTTTAAAGGACGTATCATTAAAGTAGGTAAGCATGAATCTTGTGATTTTCGAGCAAGTAATATTCGCTATCATGAAAATGGTATGCTGTTCAACGTCCATCACAAGAAGAAACTCTATGAAATCTTTGTACCAGGTTTTGGCGAGCACCAAGTATATAATGCCCTTGCTGCGATTGCAGCTATTTATGAAATGGATTTGCCGATTTCATTGGCAGCTGAACGACTACCATCATTCAAAAAATTGAATAAGCAGCTTCAAGTATTTAAGGGCATCAATAATTCCATATTAATAGATGATACATGGAATATTACGACCACTTCTTTGGAGGCAGGATTAAAGGTTTTGAATGCGCTCGGAGAAGGCAAGAAAACGATTGCCGTTATTGGGACGATTACAGATTTAGGGTCTTGGGGATATATTATTCACGAGCAAGCGGGAGAATTAATCAGTGAAATTGGGGTCGATGTACTCATTACGATAGGGGAACATGCAAGCATTATGGCGCTTCATGCCATTGAGGCAGGACTTACTTCACCTGTTTATATTTTTAAAAATAGTACGCGCGTCTATAAATTGTTAGATGAGATTGTAGATGAAAACACTATTCTTTTCATTAAAGGAGATATGTACAGTAAGGAAGTTTCGAAGTTGGCAGATGATTTAAAAATAAAAAAATCATCTACTTCTGAATAGATTCTTCTTTTCACCTAAATAAATGTTATTTTTCATCATTTACTAGATTGAGCATGCCAATAGCCAATTGCTAAGAAATGCAGAAGCATGGTCATATATTAACGCATTTATACAGAAATATACTTTATAGAAAGGGGGCGTAGTTAACTTGCAACATATAAGAGTTAGCGATATAAGAAAATTATTGCATGGAGAATTAATAAGCGGTTCTGAACTCTGGTCTGTAAAGCATGCAATTTATTATAACCGACATGAACTGACACAAAATCATACACTTATGTTTGTTAGTAAAAGTGATACAATCAACTGGCAAGAGATAGATCGAAAAGGCCCATCTCTAGTCATTTCGGATAAATCATCAGAAGAATTGAAAAAATCGCTGAAGAATACCACCGTTATTCGCGTTAAGAGTATTGTGCAGGCCTATTGGAAATTCATTGAATATTACAGAAATCTATTTCAAATACCAGTCGTTGCTTTGACCGGAACATGTGGTAAAACGACAACAAAAGAGATGATTAAACACATAGCTAGTAAGGAATGGAATGTTCAAGCATCTGTAAGCAGTAAAAATGAGCCACGGCAATCCCTACCGTATTTGACTGGGATCGATCAGAAAACAAAAGCAGCTATCTTTGAATTAGGTTTGGGGAATATAGGGAATATTAAACACCAATGTATGATCTATCAGCCGACGATTGGTATTATTACGAATATCGGTGTCCATCATTTAGACGGATGTATAAACCTTGATGGTTATATAAAAGCAAAGGCAGAAATTTTAGAAGGAATAAAAAAAGATGGCACGTTAATCATTAATGGTGATGATGAAAACACTAAAAAGATCCCCTTGCATAAATTTAAAGGGAAGATCATTACCTTTGGCGTTCACGAAAATTCAGATTATCAAGCTACGAATATCCAATTCGCAAAAGGTGGCATGAAATTTGTACTAAAAGTGTCAAATGTCCAGTACAATGTATTTGTTCCAGGATACGGAGAGCACCAAGTATATAATGCATTAGCGGCTATAGCTGCGGTAAAGGAAATGGGACTTTCCATTGCTGTCGCTATTTCGCAATTAAAAACGTTCAAAGCGATGGCACGGCACTTAGAGATTTCTACAGGCATCGGTGAAAGTACGATAGTAGATGATACATGGACAAATAACCCGACTTCTGTTGAAGCAGCACTAAAGGTTTTAGATACGATTGGAAAAGGGAAAAAAGTAATTGTTATTTTAGGTGACATTAAGCGATTAGGTAGTTTCGAAGAAAAATATCATCGAGAGATTGGCACATTGGTCGCGGAAAGAAATGTTGATACGCTTATTACTATTGGTAAAAGAGCAGAAAATATAGCGAATCAAGCGTTGAAAGAAGGTACGAAGGCAGACGTTCATATTTTTCAAGACGTTATAGGCGTTTTAGATGTACTAAAGCCTAAGCTTGATAGTGAAACCATTGTACTTATTAAAGGTCCGATGTCTAGCAAATCTATGATTGATTTTGCAAATCAGTTAAAAAATAAATAATAGAAAAAGAAGCTTCCTTTAAGGAAAGCTTCTTTTTTCTATATACTCTATAAAACATGTAATTCTGTTGGTCATCTCAAATTTGAAGTGTTTGAAATGATTCTAGTAAACTTTCTTAAAAAACACGTTTTGCTGTAATATAATGCTCTTTATAATAGTCAACCATTAGTACTCTTGTAGTAATACCACTAGAGCTTGGAATGATAAGACGATGATCTCCTGCATAAATAGCTACTAGTGAAGGGTTTTTAGAGCCTTTAACACTATTGAAGAACACTAAATCACCCTTTTTTAAATTGGCACGTGAAACCGTTGTGCCAACATTCATTTGTTCCTTTAAATTGGTTGTACCAAGTTTAATTCCACTCTTACGATAGATAAAGTCTACATATCCTGGCGCTGTAAAGCGAAGACTTGCTTCATTATTTGTAGAGCTCATAGTTACTTTATTTTTATAATTAAAGGCGTTTTCAACAATTTTATCGCCTTTTGTTGCAGGATTAGCTGAAAGTAATGTAGGTAATACTCTACGGGCACCTACATAATTATCTGTATAATATGGTTTACCGTTTAGATCCGAAATAACGATATTTTGCTTCGTATCAGCCATGTGAATCATTTTGTTGTTGCCAATATACATGCCCACATGATCAGGATCTGTTCCTGTTTTTTTACTCTTAAAGAAAAGTAAATCACCTTTTTGTAATTGATTTCTGTTAACGGGTGTTCCTTGTTGTATCATATAATCTTCATTATAAGTCGCAAGGTCGACACCATTTTTCTCGAAAATATACATTATAAATGATGCACAAGAAAATTTATAAGGATATGTAGCCTTGTATGTTGTATTGCTGTATGTCGCCTTACCAATTAAGCTTTTCCCAGTTTGAATTAGTTGATCTGCTTTCGCATTAACTGCTTGTGCGTTATTCAGGGCATTTGTTGTTGCTGCCTCTACTTCTATAGGGTGAATAGTTGGTTGTACCATCCCCACTGTGCTAAAACCTATCGTCAATGCTAATGTTGTTGTTAAAAATCGTTTATTCATGTTGTTAAATTCCTCCTGAAGCTATTTGCTAAGTTTAATCCTGTTTTGGATTTCCACTGGAATTAATCGTAGCATGAAAAAGTAGGGCTTCTTTGAGGTAAATGTTACCATGACGAATGGGAAATCGCTGTAAACACCTGATATAAAAGGCTTCATCGCCTTAATTTACAGTTTTATTACAAATGTTTCAGTTGGGTGAAGTGTTTGTAGAAATGAAAGGTCAGAGAGGCAGTACAATCCTTTCAAAGCAGTGGAAGGCAGATGTCGATAAAATTCATAGGTTGGGTGATAAAACGCGAAAGTTAGTCGATAAAACTGAAAAGTTGGGCGATAAAACGTAAAAGTGTTCCGATAAAATTAAAAAGTTGGATGACATTTTGTTAAAACGTCGGTCATGTGGATAAGTTGATTTGCCGAAGATTTATACTTTATTTCACAAAAAATTTTTTTACAGCATGACAGTTGAATAGAAATTAACTTCTATTCAACTGTTTCTAAATTTGTAGAGGACCTTTTTAAATTTCCTGAATCATCTCCACTCTATTACCGAACGGATCTCTAAATTCAAAGCGTTCAAAATGAGGAATAGGAACTGCGTCGAAAATTTCTATATGATGTTCGGCTAATGCCTTTTTCCACTGTTCTATATTTTCAACTTGGTAGGCAATATGAGCCTTTGTCGTTAATCTATCAAAGCCATCTTCTGTCCCTACATGTACCTCTTTATTGCCGATTTGTAACCAAAATCCACCTCGTCCTTTAAGTGAATCTGGCTTTTCAACTTCTTTTAGTCCTAATACTTGACAGTAAAATTGTTTCCCTTTTTCTTCTTCACCTTTTGGAATTGTTATTTGAACGTGATGTAAGCCTATAACCATTTTTTCAACTCCTTTAATTCAGATCGATACTTACTTCTAGAATAATAATGCCAAATCCTTCAAATTGACGAATGAATAGTTTTTTTCTTCACGAATGAAGCCTTAACAAAACTAGTAATGAATATTAAGGAGTAAGCCCTTAACAGCCATGAGGCAAAAAAACGGTCTAAATCAGCCGATAAATTCAGGAAAATGTTGTCAAAAAATAATAATACGATTGCATCGATAAGCATTCCGGGTAATGCAATGCAGATTGCGACCAGTAATCGCTCTGTGTCCTATATTTTTTTATAGGTATTGTTACTACCCAAATGAGTGGAATAGCTAAAATACAAGCAGCATCATGAGGAAAGGTTCTTCAAGGATAAAAAAGTATTGCCCCATTTAGTCGAAGCAGTGGGGAGAAAAGGCGAAATGCTGAATAGATTTTCGAAAATAGATGGTAAATTAGCAAAAGAGTATCCTGAAATTATTAAAGATCAAGATGTGGCATATTGCCTTCTTGATCTTAATTAAAAGGAGAAATGATTTTGTAAATATTTAAGTTTATTTGTTGTTCCGATTTACTATGTAAAATGCCGCATCATTGTATTTTTCAATCAACTATTCATGCTTCAAGTTTCATTCTTATTTTTTGTTCTTAACCAGTTGAAGGAAAGTCTTATTTTAACTTTAACAAGTAACATATTGCTGTTCTGTATATATCCAAGAGTACCGCGAGTAAAGATAACAATTAGAAAAGTTAGAAGTACAAATTTATCCGTTATTCGATACAATCCTTAAATTTGTTGCGGAACATTTTGACGAAAGAAACAATTAAAAGGGTCACCAGGATGGGAGTGACCCTTTTTCATAAGAGAGGTGTTAAAGGCGTGAAGATTATTAGTATTGAAATGTTAACAGTGTTCTCTATTTATGAAAGTAGCGCCGATAATAATTAGAAGGATGAATAGAACAACGAGTAGAGCGAATGATGAACCAGGGCCACGCCTATAGCCACCGTCACAGCCACAGGAATAACAATTGTTAAAGTTACCTATATTTCCATAGTATCCCATAAAAAATCCCTCCTTTCTACAATATATAATATGTTAGCTGTAGAAAAGAGAGGAGGTATTTATCTTCATTCAGCAGAAGACTCCCACCTCTGCAGGTGGTGAGATGAATGAGGATAAAGTCTCCAGACGAAATTACGCCAAGGCGAAATTGCTCTAATCAATACTTCCCTTACTTTAGAAATTTGAAAAATAATTAATCAAGTTGAGTTTTTGTGGGATCAAGACAATAAAAAAGGTCACTTGGGATTGGAGTGACCCTTAAAACAAAAGGAGGATAATGGCTTTACATTACTATTATTATGAAGTCAAAGTTATTTTGAATAGTGACTAGTCTGTGAAATATATTAAAAATAAAAGCTATAGCGAATTACGACACTGTAGCTTACTTTTAAGTAAATTAACAAACAAGGTAGGTGCTTGCACACGCCTACGTTATCGCATAGCGAAATATAGAACATCGAGAAATATTGGATTGAATATGAACAATATAAGAAGAAATTAAAAAATCGTGAATGGGAGTTGTTGCCTCCACATAACCAAGGCGGAGAAATGGTTGGTGGTCGTAGTAATACGTTTTCCGAAAATACAGCTAAGAAAGCTATGATGCTTACTACCAAAATTTAAAGCGCACCATAAAGACTGTGGAAGACCTTTATAACGAACTAGACGAAGGTATACGTACCATCGTAGACATGCGCTACTGGGATAAAGACGACTGTTACGAATGGGAGGATATTTCGGTTCGATTGTATATTTCACGCCATAAAGTGCCAAAAACCCTTCAACTGGTAATTCATCAAAACAATATACAAATAATTGCATTGAAAGAGGGATTTGGTGATGGCAAGGAGGTTGATATGGAGAAGAAGCAACTCAAAGCAATTGTTATGGAGCATAGAGAACCTTTAGCTGATATGTATTTTGAACATTGTGAGGAACTGTTTGAAGTCTTCAATGATGTTGCCATTGTGACTGATGAGGAAATCGTTCCAATTGCACCTATTTGGCTCGCACAGGTCGATTTACTCCCTCCTGTTACAGACTAATGCTGTAAGTAGAGTACAGTAGAACAAAAGGACTTGCGCATTTGAAAAGCAATCATACACGCAAGTCCTATCTTGATGGCTATGTCAAAATTGCACCATTGATTTAAATATCATCTTTATATTTTTTTACAATAGAGATAGTTAATCGAATAGCATAATAAACCCCATAAATCATAGTTAATAATATAAGGAAAATTACTATTTGACCTATCCATACTCCCATCGTTTGTCCCACCTTATTGTTGTAGTCTTAAATTACTGCCCTTTTCTTTAGTTAAAGAATAATCAGTTATTCGTTAAAGTGTAACATATTTACAAATATTGATTTGAGAAGAATGTGTGAGGAGCAACAAACACACATCTCGGTTAAGAAAAAACGAGGCGAGCGTGTCTAAATATCTTAGAAGCTTATTCATTAACTATCCATGATTAACATCTGTTGATGGTGGATATTCTGATTCGTGGTATGTATACTTTCATAGAGATAATTCATTTGACAAAGTTTATCAAGCATTATTAGATGGAAATGTTGATATGAAAATTGTAGCGAAAATACCTAGTAAGGGTTATAAACGAGGTCAAGGGTATATGGCTGTTGTGAAAGCTACTGAGGATTATTAATCACTGTAACATTCTTCCGTATTTTCTTCTGTATTTAAAGTTTAAAATATATATGGTAATATTTATCTATATCCACTTTTTAACTTCTTTTCGAGACGAGAAAATGAAAAAAGCTACTGTGGAAGGTAGCGGAAGGGCTACAGTATTTTGCTGTAGTCTTTTTTTATGAAGGAAGATTTCCTCTTTTTTGTTTTGTAAAAAAATGAAAAAGTAATATCAAGTTACTAGAATGACTAAATTGACTTTTTAAAAAATTAACTCCATTACAATAGATATTAGTAATCTATTAGGATAGTGTCCGTGTACACAAACCTTTATGGTATAATAATAAAAACGGAATAATAAGATAGAGGTACAAATCATAAATTCGATTTGTTTAAAAGGGAAGATCGGTGCAAATCCGACGCTGTCCCGCAACTGTAAATGGGAGCACGTTTCAAAAGACCACTGTTACGCATTGTAATGGGAAGGTGAAAGGTGTGATGAACATAAGCCAGGAGACCTGCCTTTATCTAGTACAACCAAAAAACCTACGAGGATAGGGGGTGTTGAGTGTGACTAGAGAAATTCTCCTGCATGCTCATAGTACGATGATTGCTACAAAGGTAGCTTCTATTATTAATAGAAAGCTTTTTTCGCCATGGCAATCACCGTATTATGTCGTGTATTTGTCATAACAGACATCTTTCTGTAGAGGGAAAGATGTTTTTTTATGCTAAAAATGAAGGAGTGTTACACATGAATCCACAAGTAATCGAGTATTATGAAAGTCTGTTAAAATTTGAAATCATGGAAACGCAGTATACAAGTGCTTCTCAAACATTAAGAGAATTAGTTGAACAGTATGTAGGGCAGGATGCTGTTCATAAAAATGATATTTTAACGGCGTATACGAATGTGATGAAAGAACTAATTGGATAAAGTGAAACTATAATCAGTGAGGGGGTTTTTATCCCCACTGATTATTAGTCTTCACCAATCGGGCTTTTACCGGCAGTTAATAATCCTACCTAACCTATTTGCTTTTGCTGAATTTGGAGATGGGAATCTTGTACCTGACGCTCCGCTTTCGGTACAGATAAATTACTGCCCGTTAAAGCGGAATAAAATTTATAGGCTATTTAATGTTCACTATTTTGCGGAACATTAAATAGCTTTTTTAATGAAAAAATTTCCTCGTTTGGAGAGATTATATAACAGCATGCTAAATGATTGACATACTAAAAACACAGGGGTAAGATTTTGTTGAACAGCTGTTTTGAACAGTTGTTTTGAACATTTGTTCAAAAAGAGGTGAGTCCCTTCAATAAAAAATTAGATGTGCAAAACGAGAAAAATAAAGAAGTAAAGGAGCAAATTTTAAAGGCCGGAAAATCCCTGTTTTCTTCAAGAGGCTATAATGGGACAACTGTAAGGCAAATTTGTGATGAGGCGAATGTTTCTCTTGCCTTAGTTTCATATCATTTTGGTGGGAAAGAAAATGTTTTTAATGCTTTATTTGAACCTCTTCGCCACACCTTTATGAATGCAAATTATGACTTGAATGATTCATTAGATTCGCTCAAAAGCTTTTGCAGAAATTTCGTCCTTTATCGAACTAATGAACACGAATTGATTGATATTTTACAGCAAGAGATCGTCATGAATAGTCCTAGATTAGAAATGCTAAAGGATGTTTTTTTACCATCTTGGGAGCAACTTCGCGCTATTTTAGTAGCCTGTAAAGAGCAAAAGATAATTGATTTTGAATCGATTGATATAGCAATAAATTTTGTTATGGGAACGTTAATGTTCTCCTTTAATAATCCATTTTTAAATCGTTCTTCGTTCGATACAACTCCTGAATATATAGCAGATCTTGCAGTAAGCTTCGTATTAGATGGTCTTAAGACAAAAAAATGAAAAAGAAGGTTTTAACAATGAAAGCAGCAAAATTTTATGGAATAAAAGATATCCGTGTCGAAGAAGCAGAACTTTCAGCATTAGAAAATGGAATGGTCAAAGTAAAAGTTGAATTTGCAGGTATTTGTGGCAGTGATATGCATGAATACGTAGCGGGTGCCTATCCATTCCGTATACAACCAGTACTAGGGCATGAGTTTGCAGGTGTGGTTGTTGAAGTTGCGGACGGTGTGACACATACAAAAGTAGGTGACCGCGTTGCAGTTGAACCACCAATTCCATGTGGAAAATGTGATAACTGTAAACGTGGCTACTTAAATCTTTGTAAAAAAGGACAGTCATATGGATATACAATTTCTGGTGGTTTTGCTGAATATGCAGTTATCAGAGAAGAAAATGTATATCAATTACCAGATAATATGAGCTTAGAGCTAGGGGCACTTGTCGAACCAACAGCGGTTGCCGTACATGCAGTGCGTCAAAGTCAGCTAAAACTTGGCGATACAGCAGCAATTTTCGGTGCTGGTCCAATTGGATTATTAGTTTTACAAGCAGTAAAAGCAGCGGGCGCTAGTGAAATTTTTGTTGTAGAAGTTTCAGATGAAAGACGTCAAAAAGCACTTGAGTTAGGTGCAACTTATGTCATTAATCCAATTGAAACAGATGCAGCTGCCTTTATCCGTGAAAAAACAAATGGTGGTGTCGAAGTAGCCTATGACGCAGCTGGTGTTCAAGCTACATTTACAAATGGGGTAAATTCTGTACATCCAGGTGGCGAATTCAAAATCGTCAGTGTTTGGGAAAGACCTGTTGAATTCAATCCTAACGCAGTCGTTTCACCAGAAGTGAAAATTAGTGGTTCATTTGCTTACGTTAATATATTCCCAGAAGTCATTCGCTTACTTGCACGCGGCGTTATTGATGGAAATGCCGTTATTACAAGTCAAATTAGCTTAGATGATATTGTGGAAAAGGGCTTTGAAGCACTAGCAAAAGATCGTAGCCAATGCAAAATTCTTGTGAATATGAATTTGTAATATTATAGAAAAGTAGAGTAGCCAAACTTGAAAATGATTGCGTTTGGCTACTCTTTATTTCTTATAAACTTATTATATTAATAGGAATACATATAATTGTCATGAAATAATCCCTAGTACTTCATACTTATTTCACTTTTTAACTATATAATTATTTTGCGCTTATCTTCATTCAGTAAATGTTTTTTTATTAAAACTTCCATCTCTAGAGGTGATGGAAGAATACAGATGTGGATATCTTTCAGTGGATACCCAAACATCTACTGAATGAAGATAATGCCTCCGGCGGATGTCACGGATTTTGAAAGGAAGAATTGTGCGTCCACAATTCAAAATCCGGACGCAATTACGCCAAGGCGAAATTGATTATTATAGATTGGAGAATTCAACATGAAAAACAAGCTTTACCAAAGCTTTTGGCGAACGCACTTTTATGCAGCACTATTTATTACTCCACTTCTTATTTCACTAACACTAAGTGGTATAGGTTTTTTATTTTATACCAATGTTGAAAATCAGTTATATGATAAATACTTTTTTGGTGAAAGTGGAAAAACCGAGGTACAATCTATTGATGATGCTGTTAAACTTGCGGAAGAATCATATGCTGGCTATAAAACAAACAAAATTATAGAGTTAGAAGAGCCATACAATACACGTTTATCGATGAAAAATGCAGATGGCAAAGAGAAATATGTGTTCTTAGATGATCATAACCAAATTATTGGTGGTCAGGATGCTGATTACACATTTGCAAATATCATGAGAAATACCCATAGTTCCTTATTTATTGGTGGGACGGTTGTCAATTATTTAGTCGAATTAGCTGCGTGCTGGGCTATTTTTCTAATGCTTTCAGGCATTTACATGACGTTTAAAGCAAGACTACTAAAGAAAACAAAGCAGACAAACAAACGTCAAAAGAGCAGAAAATTTCATGCCCTTGTCGGGACAATTATTACGATTCCGATGCTTGTTATTATTTTCACAGGCTTACCATGGTCTGCGTTTATGGGGAAATATATTTACCAAGCTTCACAAGATCATCCATCTTTCGGAACGCCATTATTGCAGCAACAGCCGCCTACATCTGATGTAAGTGAGATTCCTTGGGCTACTCGTCAAGAAACCCCTCCAACGTCAGATTCAGGACATGCAGCCCATCACGGTATGGGGGCAGATATGGGCTATGTTGCGAACCCTAACCAACTAAGTGTGGAAAAGCTACAACATGAAATTGATGCAATGAATATTTCAAAACCATACGCTATTATTTATCCTACTAGTGAAGATGGAGTCTATACGGTTGCAAAATCTAGTAACACAGGTGTCACAGGTCTTGATGTTAGTCCGGATGATGAAACGACAATGTATTTTGATCAATATAGCGGGAAATTTATAGACAAAGTTGGCTATGAGGACTATGGTATTCTTGCCAAATGGTTCACTTGGGGAATTCCTTTACATGAAGGTCATTTGTTTGGCTGGCCAAATAAATTAATCAATTTACTAGTATGTCTAGCATTTTTAGTGGTTATTGTTTGGGGAGTTAGAACATGGCTATTACGAAAGAAAAAAGGTATTCTATCTGCACCACCTAAAATCTCTCAAAAGGTTTCCATTCCTTTTATCATTTTCATGATTATATTAGGTATACTGATGCCATTATTTGGACTTTCTTTAATTGCTGTCGTACTGATTGAAATAATCATAAATTTGGTGTCTAAAAATAAAAAAGAAGCCAATTAAAATAGTAAGCGATACTGTATCCTTTATAGAAGAGGAACACAGTATCGCTTTTCTTTTTTAAAGCCACCCTTTATCACTGGCGACTTGGACTGCTTGTTGTCTTGATTCGACTTGTAGCTTTTGAATAGAGGTGGATAAGTAGTTTCGAATAGTGCCTTTCGTTAAAAATAATTTTTTACTAATCTCATTTGTTGAGAGGCCTTCTTTAACAAGCTGCAGAACAGCAATTTCACGTTCATTCAATGGATTCTGTTCCTTCATAAACAACGTGGCAGCTAAATCTCTGCTGACGACCTTTTCACCTTTCATCACTTTCCTTATTGTTTCAATTAAATAGTCGATCGGTTCATCTTTTAATAAATAACCTTGTACCTCACAATCCATCGCTTTTTGTAAATAGCCAGGGCGTGCAAAAGTAGTGACAATCATCACCTTGCACGGTAAATTTGCCTGTCTTATTTTTTCAGCAAGTTCAAGACCGGTAAGATTTGGCATTTCGATGTCCAATACACAAACATCGGGTAGCTCATGTTGAATATATTCCCACGCTTTTAGACCATCTGAAACTTCTGCAATCACTTCTATATCTGGCTCAAACGACAATAAGGAATTTAAGGCGCCACGTAACATTTGTTGATCCTCTGCTAATAGTACTCTTATCATGTAGTTGGCTCCTTTTTATAGTGTTGGATAGGCATTGTTAATGTCACAATCGTTCCGCCTGTCGGGAAATTGTCAATGGAAGCATTTCCTTGAAGGGCATTCATTCGTTCTTTCATCGATGATAGTCCATTTCCATGCCCTTGGTTATGTAAGCCGATACCATCATCCACAACGTTTATCTTTAAAATTCCATTAATATAGTTGATATCTATTTGGCATTTTTTTGCTTGACTATGTTTAATAATATTTGTAGTTGCTTCCCGAAGACATAAGGACAGCATCGTTTCCTCCACACTAGCTAGTAGCAGCTTTGGACAGTTATTTTTTATTTTTATGGAGATATCTGCTGTTTGTAAATGCTGCTTACAATGTATTAGCTCACTTTCCAACGAAATAAAATTCATATCGGAGACTAATTCCCTTACTTGCTTTAGCGCTGTCCGCGTTGTTGCTAAAATCTCATTTAGCTCATCTTTAACACGCATTGTATCTTTATCGACTAATTTTGTTGTTAGTTCGGTTTTTATTTTAATCATCGTCAATGTATGACCAATCGTATCGTGAAGGTCTCTCGCAATACGTTGTCTTTCTTCTTGCTGCACAAGCTGAGTATTTACCTCTGTTAATTCTGATTGTAATTTCTTAGATTTTTCCACATAATAAATTAACATTGGAAATAGTAGCTGAATGATCATAATAGGTATTAAAACTTCGGTTTTCAATGTGAAAGATGTTTCAGATTCAAACCAAATAACGATAAAAAACATAGAGGCAATTGCAATCATTCCTACTGCAATATGCCGCTTAGTTTTAGCTCTACCAATTAAATCAGCAAATGTAAATCCAAAGACTAACATTGCAGATCCTTCATAAATACCCAGTATGATAATAAGTGTAAAGCCTAGTAAAGAAGCTAACAGTAAACGCCAATCTTTAAACCATAAAGCAATATAGAAGGCTACTAAAAATAAGATAAGGATAGTGATTTTAGCCATTAATGGTAATGGAGAATTCGAACCTAATACCATGGTGAATAAAAAAATGAGCGATACTACATCTATGATTAAATATTGTTTTGCCTGATCTCTTGGGTAAATTTTTATATGCTACACCAGCCCTTAATGATTATTTACGTGTGACAGCTTGAATGGTGTGTTTACGAACCCATTCTAATGGACCAAAATGAAAGTGCTTTATGCACATATGGGCGATAAAAATTTGTAGAATGGAAAGGGTAATCCAAATGGCAATAATCTCAATGCTATTCAGCTTTCCTCCTAAACCTAAGCCCCAGCCATAGAAAATGACGGATGCCATAATATTTTGCAGGACATAGCAACTTAAAGACATTTTGCCAACGTCTCCAAGCTTCTTCCATAACCAATCTACCTTCTTGTATTCTATTAGCTTACCTAATATACCAATATAACCAATTGATAGGATTGGTGCAAATAAATAACGAACTGGGAAATCAAAAATTCCTCCAGGTATAAAAATAAGAAGATTCAATGGTATCCCAATATAAATACCAATAGAGAATAGCTTTTTTCGTACTTGGCGGCCATGCTCACTTTGAGAAAATACACCGTTACGCATAAATTTAACCCCAAGTAAAAATAAAAAGATGTTCATTGGAATAATAAAGATTGCTTCTGCTCTATAGTAAAGAAAATGTGTTAAACGATATTGTATTTGCTCAAACCAAGTGCCGCTTTGATAAAGTGAAACAACTGAATCGATTTCATAGAGTACATTGCCTTGCAATGTACTTAATAAAATTAAAAGAATCATAATTGCATGAAAACCACCGAACACATATAAACAACGATTTATCGCTTTATCACCAACTTTGACGATAATGGCAACGATGATCCCTGTCACAGCATAGCTCATTAAAATATCGTATTCCATTACCAAAGTAAAGTGGATAAGCCCTTCCGCAAATAAAAATAACAGTGTCCAAATATACATACCTGGCCAAGCATTTCCTTTTCGAATGGACTGCTGATATTTTAATTCTAGACCGACTCCAAACATAATCGTTAACAAACCAAGTAGTTTGCCGTTTACTAAAAATAAAACGGACATTTTTAAAAAGTCATTAAATGACCACCAGCCTGAATAATTATTTGTCATAATAGCTGATGCTTCACCGAGATAAGCAAAAATCCAAATATTTGTGCCAAGTGTCCCTAATACTGCAAAACCTCTTAAAATATCAATTAACGGTAGCCTTTGATTATTTTGCATAATTTCAAATCACTCTTTCTTTGTTTTCTTACTAAAATCATATGGAAAATCAAAGAAAAAACATATTCACACCAGTCAAAGGTTCTTTATGACAGGTGTCATTTTATAGTGTATCAAGAGCTAAGAAAACAAAAAAACAGCAACGCTTTGGCTGCTGATTTTGAATATTTATTTCCTTAACAGTAACGTCTTTGAAAAAAACTTAACTGCCATTCGTTTTTGAAGCATGCAAAAACACTTGCAATGGAGGCTTGAAGTAGAAGTCATTTACTATTTTTAAACTATTTAGTACATGAATAAATTCTATAGTCGAAAACCCCTTCATACTTTAAGTTCATATCAAAATGTTTATCCATTACTTCGTAAAGTTCATGTTTAATATCCTTCGAGTAATGAAATTCAGGTATTGAGGAGATGGATTTGTTTTTTTGTATACGAATATTTTTAAAACCGGCCCGTTTTAAGAAAGATATCCAATCCTTTTTCATTGAGAAAGAATCAAATCCATAAAACTGTTTGATTTCCTTTTCAATTTTCTCTTCAAGTGGTTGATGAATAGTAAATTCAATGGCAATAAACCGACCGCCATTCTTTAATAAACGAAAGATTTCTTTTAGGGCATTAGGTTTATTGACAAAAGAAAGCACAGATTCAGAAATAATAAAATCAAATGTATTATCCGGTAATGGTATTTGTTCTATAGAGCACTGAATTATTTTTACGGGTAAGCGGTTTTTTTTCATTCTTCTTTGCGCCTTTGCGACCATTATGGAATTGATATCTATACCAGTTACTTTTGCTTCATATTTGTCAGCTAAATAGGCAGCGGTTTGTCCTGTGCCACATCCTATATCTAAAATGTGAGACATTTTGCTAATGTTCTCGGTCTTGAATATTTCCTTTGTTAGATTTATACCACCGGGATGTGCCCCTCCAACACCAAATTTGGACAGAAAATCTAGATATTTTGAATTTTGAATCAGAATCCCTTCTTTAGTCGTATTTTTGTATAATATGAAATTAAAAATAGTATGGTTCCTGCACAAAGTTGTCATTACAATAAGAAGAGGTAAATTTATCCCGTAAAAACAGCCCGTAAAAGCCCGATTAATCAGTGGGGATGAAGAAAACTCCTCTTGATTAAAGTTTCATTTTATTGCCTTGATGGTATCGTAATATCTATTAGAGGTAGAATAATAAATCATTAGATTTCAATATTTTTTGCACAATACATATGTATATTAATTTTCAGCAACTTCTCCGATAGTCTAAACAATAAAAAAATACAGACATATACTAGTTAAAAGATATCTGATAGGGGGTGAATTGATGCCATTTTATCCGCCTAATTCTAGAATGAGACCATTCCCACCACCAAGAAATAGACAAAGTTTTGGCCCACCTATTCGAGGTAGAAGGGAGCAACCTTTCTTTTACCCTAATCAACAACCCAGAACTTCTAGATTTGGAAGATTACCAGAGCATTTAAATACAATTATGGGCCATGCGGGAACAATAACAAATGGAGTTGGTATGTTAAGACAAATGGGATCATTTTTGAATTTCTTTAGGTAGTTTTTTTCGATGGAACGGAGTCCGCCTTTATAAAAATTAGCAAAAAAGCTTGGGGCATTGTTAGTGTTGAGCTTAATCTAAACCCCTCTTAAGAGTAAATTCTTAAGAGGGTTTATTGTGATCATGACGTTTAATGCTTATTTTGTATAAGGTGCTTTTCAATAATAGAGCGATTTTTCTCTTTAAATACTTCATTATGTGATGACACGACTCCGTGGCGATAGGCAGTAGGCTCTAAATACGTTTTGATAGAGTTCACGGCATTGGCTGCATCCTGAAAGGTACCTAGAAGGAGATGAATTTTTCCTTCAAATGCTAAAATATCACCCGCAGAAAAAATTCCAGGCTGTGCTTAGTAATTATCTTTTTTAGGAATGGTGATTGCTTGATCAAATTCTAGTGATGCTTCACAGTTATAGCCGTGACTCACAATTACTTCATCGATTTGACGCGTATAGCTTTGCTTTGTTTTTGCGTTTTCACATGTCACTAATTGGATCGCTGTTTTGTCTGCATTGGCAGTCAGTTTTGAAATAGTTGTATTGCATTCAATCTTTACTCCAGCATCTAAAGCCTCTTGAATGGTTGCTTCATGTGCAGATAATTTATCTTTACGATAAACAACAGTTACGTTTTTAACAATAGGACTAAGTTCAACTGCCCAGTTAATTGCTGCATTTCCGCTTCCCGAAATAATAATTTCCTTATCCACAAAATGTCGGTAGGACTGCACAGTATAGTGTAAATTTGTCATTTCATATTTTTCTGCACCTTCTAGTGAAAGCTTTTAGGGGTTAATAATACTACCACCAACTGCTAAAAGAACGGTTTTAGAGTAATGTTTATCTCCTTGCGCAGTATGTAGTATGAAAATATCGTCTTGGCGCTCAATGAAATCGACTTTTGTGCCTGTTAAAAAAAGTTTTTGCCTGCGCAATTAACTGTTTCATAAACTGTTCGCCTAACGCAGGAGGGTGACCACCAATATCCCCAATTAGCTTTTCAGGATAAAGTAAAACTTTACCACCAAGCTGTTGTTGACTCTCAATTAATTTCGTTTTCAATCCTCGTAAACCACTATAAAAGGCACTATATAGACCTACAGGGCCACCACCAATAATTGTTACATCGTATATATGTTGCATTTATATCGCACATCCTTAAAAAATAATAAAAAAGTATTTGACAAAACCTTATAGGAAAACTAGACTAATTTTAGTGATAATGATTATCATTATCGGAGAATCATTATCATAGCATGGAAAGAAGAAAAAGGAAAGAGAGGTTACGTTGTGCGTTTACAAGTTGAATCGATTCGTATCGGCTATGAGAACAAAACGATTGTGCATGATTTGTCGCTACAAATTCCAGACGGTAAAATAACGACCATTATTGGTTCTAATGGCTGTGGTAAATCTACACTTTTAAAGGCTATTACAAGAATTTTGAAGCATAAGAGTGGACAAGTCATTTTAGACGGTCAAAATATTTCCGAGATGAATACAAAAGAATTAGCGAAAGAGCTGGCCATATTACCACAAAGTCCAGAAAGTGCACATGGTTTAATTGTGGAAGAGCTTGTATCCTACGGTCGATTTCCATATCAAAAGGGCTTCGGTAATTTATCGCAAAAGGATAAAGAAATGATTGACTGGGCCTTAAAGGTAACTAAAACGGATGACTTTCGTCAGGATACAGTTGATGCCTTATCTGGTGGACAGCGTCAACGAGTGTGGATTGCGATGGCATTAGCGCAAGAGACCGATATTATTTTTTTAGATGAGCCAACAACTTATTTAGATATGGCGCATCAATTAGAAGTTTTAGAATTACTTTACAAGCTAAACGAAGAAGAAGGACGCACAATTGTCATGGTGCTACATGATTTAAATCAGGCAGCACGTTTTTCAGATTATATTGTTGCGCTGTCAAAAGGAGAGCTTGTGAAGTTTGGTACTGCAGAGGAAGTCATTGTACCTGCAGTATTAGAAAAAGTGTTTAATATTGATGCGGTTATTGGTAAGGATCCACGGACAGACAGACCAATGTGCATTACATATAACTTACTACAAACAGTGTAAAAGGAGATTTATTCATGAAAAAGTGGTTATTACCAATGTTTATGATGGTCGTACTAGTGCTTGCAGCGTGCGGCAATAAAGAAGAGAAGGCAGATGAGGGCTCTAAAGAAGCATCATCAGCAGAAACGATTATGTATCAATCAGAATCTGGCCCTATTGAAGTACCAGCTAACCCAAAACGTGTAGTTGTGTTATCTTCTTTTGTTGGGGATTTATTACAACTTGGTGTAAATGTCGTTGGCGTTGATTCATGGGCTACGAATAATCCAAACTTCCAAGATGATATTAAAGATGCTGTAGTTGTTGAGAATACGGATATTGAAAAAATTATTGAGCTTGACCCAGATTTAATTATTGGTTTAAATGGTATTGAAAATGCGGATAAATTAGCAGAAATTGCACCAACTGTATTGTTCACTTACGGTAAAGTTGATTATTTACAGCAATTTATTGAAATCGGTAAAGTTGTCAACAAAGAAAAAGAAGCAACTGAATGGGTGAAAGATTTTAAAGCGCGTGCTGCAGAAGCGGGTACGAAAATTAAAGAAAAAATCGGTGAAGATGCAACCGTTACTGTTGCAGAAATGTTCAATAAACAATTGTATGTTTATGGAGATAATTGGGGCCGTGGAACTGAAATTTTATATCAAGAAATGGGCTTGAAAATGCCTGAACAAGTGCAGGAAGATACTTTAAAGCCAGGTTATTTTGCAATTTCACAAGAGGTATTGGGTGATTACGCAGGTGACTATGTGATTTTTAGTATGTTTAAAGACCAAGATAATTCCTTTACAAATGCTGCATGGTTTAAAGATTTAGAAGCGGTGAAGAATAGTCATTTATTTGAAGTGAATGCCAACGCATTTTACTTTAATGACCCAATCACATTAGACTATCAACTAGATTTCTTTAAAGAGAAATTTTTACAATAATTTCAGTAGAGAGTAGCGAAGGCAAATGACAAAGTTTCGACATTTCCCATTTTGGCTTCAGGTGTTGCTTGCGCTGATTTTATTAACAGTGACGGTTACACTCTCGCTTTGTGTCGGCGCGGCAAATACGAGTATTGAAGATGTCTATCAAGCGATTGTCGGACAAAGCGGTGGCAAGCATTATTCTATTTTACGTGAAATTCGATTTCCTCGTATTATTGCTGCTATTTTTGTGGGCAGTGCACTCGCAGTTGCTGGGGCTATTATGCAAGGAGTTACTAGAAATCCATTAGCAGATCCAGGACTGCTTGGTCTCACAGCAGGTGCGAATGCGGCACTTGCATTGACGATGGCATTTATCCCAAATATCTCGTATTATACGCTTATTTTTGCATGTTTCGTAGGTGCAGGCATAGGGATGATTGTAGTGTATGGTATTGGCGCTTCAACAAAGAATGGCTTTTCTCCATTAAAGCTTGTCTTAGCTGGGGCAGCTGTATCCGCTCTATTACAAGCAATAGCAGATGGTACGGGAATATTATTTCAAATTTCAAAAGATGTTTCGATGTGGACGAGTGGTGGTTTAATTGGCACTACATGGCAAGCTTTAATGATTGTTCCTGTTATTTTAATAGGATTAGTGATAGCGTTTGCGTTTAGTCGTCAACTAACCATTTTAAGTTTAAATGAAGAAGTAGCTGTTGGGTTAGGGCAAAATACAGCAGTCATTAAAGGAATTATGATGTTTGTAGTAGTAGTTCTTGCAGGCTCCGCAGTTGCGCTAGTAGGTAATTTAGCATTCGTTGGTTTAATGGTGCCGCATATTGTCCGTGCAATTGTTGGGACGGACTATCGATTTGTCTTACCAATGAGTGCCATTATCGGTGGATGGTTTATGGTAACAGCGGATTTTGCAGGTAGAATGATTAATGCTCCATATGAAACACCGGTAGTTGCCATTATTTCAATTATCGGCCTTCCATTCTTCTTACTTCTTGTTCGGAAGGGAGGTCGTCAGCTTGTTTAATGTCGGGCGAAAAAAACAACGTAAATGGTTAACGGCTTGGATATTATTAACAATAGTTATTTTTGTGATGGGTATTTCAATGGGAGCAGCTTCGGTTTCGATGGATCGCATAATACCAATTTTACTAGGAGACGGTAACTTCAAAGAATCGTTCGTCTTGTTCTCTGTTCGTTTACCGAGAATGTTTGTGCTAGCTGCGGCGGGGATGGCGTTAGCATTAGCTGGTGCCGTTTTACAAGGAGTGACTCGCAATGATTTAGCTGACCCTGGTATTATTGGGATCAACGCTGGAGCAGGTGTTGGGATTACGCTTTTTTATCTCCTTGTCGATGGTGATCTGCCTAATTTTGCGTATGTGTTACCAATTGTAGGATTTGGCAGCGCTTTATTAACGGCAATCTGCATTTACTTTTTCTCGTATAAGCGCAATGAGGGTGTTCAGCCGGTCCAACTCATTTTAGTCGGAGTAGGTGTAGCATCTGCCTTATCTGGTGTAATGATGATATTAATTTCCTCAGCTGAGCGTAGTGATGTGCAATTTATCGCACAATGGCTTGCGGGCAGTGTTTGGGGAACAGATTGGCCATTTTTCTGGGCTTTATTACCTTGGCTTGTGCTAGGCATTCCATTTATTTTTTATAAAGCAAATGTGTTAAATGTCCTGGCGATGACAGAACAAACGGCAGTTGGCTTAGGCTTGAATATCGGCCGAGAGCGTTTACAATTATTAGTTGTCTCTGTAGCATTAGCTGCGGCAGCTGTATCGGTAACAGGGGGCATTGCCTTTATCGGTCTTATGGCACCACATATTGCGAAGCAGCTTGTCGGACCGCGCTTCCAATTCTTTTTACCACTCACATTGTTTATCGGTGCAAGTTTACTAATGCTAGCGGATACTATAGGCCGCGTAGCTATTTCAACTGCGACAGTGCCAGCAGGTATCGTCGTGGCATGTATCGGGGCACCATATTTTTTATATTTACTACGAAAAAACGACTGAATGGCATAGGCTGTTCGGTTGTTTTTTATTTTGAAAGGATTTCGGAATATTTGTTAAATATGCAATACTAATATAAATGGGGGGATAGTGGATGAGGAAATTATTAGCTGTTTTATTATGTTCCATAATTGTATTGTCAGCATGTACTTCAGAATTAGCGATTACAGAAGTAAAGTCTGTACCAAAGGATTTACAAGAAACTTTAAATGTTCTTGGAATGGAAGATTATGTGCAAAAGATTAATAATGGTGAAAAACGCTCGTATATTGTGATTAATACAAAGGGAACTATTACGGTCAGCTTGGAGAGTAAGGACGATACGATTGTAATAAACATCGATGAAGTTGAAAATCCAAACGACGAAGTTATTAAGCAGCATATTTTTAAACTAACGACAGATACTAAATATGTATATACTATTGACTTATATAAAAATGGTGAACCAATTCCGTTTGATACCGTGGGGGCTTTTTAGTTTTAAGGAGACGGATAGGATTTGCGATATCGACGGATAAAAATCCCAAGGAGACGGATAGAATTAGCATCGACGGAAAGCAAGGCCAGAACGCCGGAAAGGAATCTCCGAGCGACGGAAAGAACGACGGCAACGACGGATAG